>NC_009706.1:304970-609941 GCF_000016505.1 Clostridium kluyveri DSM 555 | reverse complement strand
GGTTACCAAACAGGTCTTATGGCTGTAGAAATAATAAACGGTAAGAAACCTAGTGAACTTTCTATTACCACTTTAAAGGACATGCAGCTTGTTATAAATGAAGATGCAGCTAAAAAGCTCAATATAACTATTCCAGATGATTTAAACTCCAAAGCTGAAAAAGTAAAGGGAGGAGTTAATTAGTGGATATACTGATAAGTGTATTACAACAGGGGCTTATATTCTCCATAGCAGCTTTTGGAGTATATATAACCTTTAGAATATTGGATTTTCCTGATTTGTCTGTAGATGGTACCTTTCCCCTAGGTGCCGCTGTAACGGCTATATGTATAGTAAAAGGAATGAATCCATTTGCAGCATCTATTTTATCTTTTGGTGCTGGATGTGTGGGGGGGATTTTTACAGGAATTCTTCATGTAAAATTAAAAATAAGCAACCTTTTGTCTGGTATTTTAGTAATGATAGGTCTATATTCTATAAATTTAAGGATAATGACAAAATCTAATGTGGCCTTATTTGGGCAAAAAACCATATTTTCAAATAATATAAATCTTCTATTGATGCTGTTTATTATTATGGTTATAGTAAAGGTACTTTTGGATTTATTTTTAAAAACTAAAATGGGATTTGCATTAAAAGCTGTAGGCGATAATGAGCAATTGGTAACTTCTCTTAGTCTTAATAAAGATAACATAAAATTAATCGGACTTGCCATTTCAAATGGACTAGTAGCTTTATCTGGTTCAATGATGGCCCAATATCAAGGCTTTTCCGATGTGGGAATGGGAACTGGAACTGTAGTAATGGGTCTTGCAGCAGTTATACTGGGAGAATCTGTATTTGGAAGAATAAAGTTATTAAAATCCACTACTACAGCACTACTGGGTTCTATATTATATAAGGGTGCAATAGCATTGGCACTTTTGTGTAACCTCCAGTCTAATGATTTAAAATTGGTAACTGCCTTAATAGTAATTCTGGCTCTATCCTTAAATGGAAAAAAATTAAGTTTCAAAACCAAGAAACATAATCTTGGAGGTGAGTCCTATGTTAAAGATACAAAGACTGCATAAAGTATTTAATAAGAATACTTTAAATGAAAATATATTATATGACAATTTATCTTTAACAGTAGAGGAAGGTGATTTTGTCACCATAATAGGCAGTAACGGTGCTGGAAAATCAACTCTGCTCAATTTAATATGCGGCACTTTAAGTGCCGATAAAGGTTCTATAATATTAAATGGTGAAGAAATAAGCAAGCTTCCTGAATATAAAAGAACCAGAAATATAGGAAGAGTATTTCAGGATCCCTCAAAAGGCGTTTCACCCAACATGACTATACTAGAAAATATGTCTATAGCCTACAATAAAGGAAAAAGGTATGGACTCACAATGTGTGTAAATAAAAACAATACTAAGCTTTTCATTGAAATGCTGTCTCAGATAAATCTTGGATTGGAAGATAAACTTAATACCAAAGTAAATCTTTTATCTGGCGGGCAAAGACAAGCTTTATCTTTAATAATGGCAGTAATGTGCAAGCCCAAACTATTGCTTTTAGATGAGCATATAGCAGCTCTGGATCCTAAAACCTCAGAACGTATAATAGAAATTACAGATAAAATAATAGTGGAAAATAAAATAACTACCCTCATGGTTACCCACAACTTAAATCATGCCATAACCTTAGGAAACAGACTATTTATGATGCACGAGGGCAAGATAGTTATGGACGTAAGAGGAGAAGAAAAAAGCAAATTAACCATAGATAAACTACTTAAATCCTTTGAAAGAGTTCAGGGAAAACAGGAAGGATTAAGTGACAGAGTTTTATTTTCCTAAAATGGTAAGAAAAAAGGTCATGAAATAAAGGTTATACCACCTTTAATCATGACCTTTTTAATAAAATAATTCTCAGGTTCAGGCATAGTTTTATTTATACTCACTTTATTTTTCCATTAATAATAAATGACCAACTTTCACATAATAGATACATGAGGAAATTGTTTCATCAAAATTTTTTAAATAATTTCACTTAAAATATAATACATATAATAGAAAAATTAGACAAAATATGATAACATAATATGTGAATTATGTAGAAGGTGGCAAGATAATGAAAAGTAAAATAGAAGGAACAAAAAGAGCAGAGATAAATATGCATTTTTCGGAATTTGAAATGCCTCCAATGCAGGATATACTAATAGTAGGCAAACATGCCCCAATTGGACCTGAAGCTGCAAGAAGGATGGTAGACGTATTATCTCCAGAACAATATGACATAATAAAAATCAAACATGATTATATCGAAGCAATTGTAGTTAGAAAATCTCTATTAAATATGCTTTCAGAGGATAAACTTATTCCCATAATAATGGAGGAAGGAGGAAAGATTGCTAACGAATCAATTATTGTAAAGGCACAGGTTGATATTATTTTACATGTTAGTAAATCTGTAGATTTATGAATAAAAAGGCTATTAACATAGCAGAAAAAAATTTCATGAAGGTAGACATTCTAGATGGAGTAAGGAGAATCCAAAATATTTTTTGTGAAGATGATATAGACTGTTTCATAGTGTATGAAAATAAAGACTTAATGGGTATAGTTACTAAAAAAGAATTAGTCAGAGCGCACCCAAATAGGATACTGGCAGATATTATGTCTGACAGATATATTTGCATTAATTGCCACATCCATATTTGGAATATTAAAGAAGTTTTCGATTCAAATAAAGATATTAATATCATACTTTTAGAAAATGATGATGATATTATGGGATACATATCAAGGACAAGCCTAAATGTGGAATTCAGCAAACATATCGACTTACTCACTGGACTTTATAAAAGTGATTATATGTTTTACAATGCACATAAATTTATAGAAAACAAACAAAATACAACCATTATATTTTTAGATTTAGATAACTTTGGCCTCATCGATAAAAAATATGGTCACATAAATGGAGACATTATATTGAAAAATGTAGGTGCCATATTGAAAAAAAGCATTCCAACGGACTGTTGTCTGTGTAGATATGCAGGAGATGAATTTGCCATATTGACTCCATATTGCATAAATAAAAGTAAATTAATTTCCCAAGACATATTAAATATTATTGATTCATATGAATTCCCAAATAATATACGAGTTTCTGCATCCATTGGCATTGCAAGTTGTGATATACATAATTGTAGTAAAATAACCGATAGTTTAGACATAATAAACAAACTAGTAAATACAGCAAGTTTATTGTCTACAAAAGCAAAACAAAGCACCAATACTCCAATTATCACTGGTAATTTGGATATAAATGCAATTGCATAAATTATATAAAAAGCTGCCGATAACCTTTATTGGCAGCTTCTAAAATTATGCATCATTTAATTAAAGTTTACTTGCAGGTCATAATATTTAATATTACATCATCTGCTTCTTTCAATCCCTTTGTATCAAGCTCACATAAATTTTTTATAGTCTTTTCTACATCCTTATCAATTATACCATCATTTTGTGATATTTCTACATTGCTCAGCGCCAGCATGGCTGCTTGAACCGCTGCGCTGACGCCTGTAGATACCTTAAGTGCACATCCGCATTTTGCACCATCACATACCATACCCGATATATCTCCAATCATATTTTTAATAGCATATTTTATATTCTCAAGTTTACCCCCGAAAATATAGGTTATACCACAACAGGCACCAGTAGAAGCAACTACACAGCCACATAATGCGGATAACCTTCCCAAATTACTTTTAATATGTATGGCAATTAAATTACTAAGTGCAAGAGCTCTTATTAACTTTTCCTGTGGAATTTTCAATTTTTCAGCTGCTGCTAAAACTGGCATAGAAACTGTAATACCCTGATTCCCACTACCAGAGTTAGTCATTACAGGGAGAGAACATCCTGCCATTCTTGCATCTACTGCTGCTGCAGTGGTATATTTGGCCCGTACTTCCATACTATCTTCAATTCGTCCATACTTTACATTTTCATAAAGATTTTTTCCCACACCCAAACCATAATGATTAGCTAAAGCTTCATCCGATAACTTTTTATTTATAAGCGCCCCGTGAAGCAAAAATATAATTTCATCAGTAGAAATTTCATTTATAAACTTATATATGTAATCCACAGTAATTTTTTCATTTTTTATCTCTTTATATTCTAAAATATCTTGTCCATTTTCTTCCGATATTTTTTCTCCATTGCTCTCAACTAGAACTATATTAGTATGACTGCCGCTTATGATTACCCTTGAGTATTCATCATTATATTTACATACAGCTTCAATATAAAGCTTTTCTGATGCATCTTTATGTTTAATACCTACTCTTTTCTCATCAATCATCCTTTTTGCTGCTTTAACATCTTCTGATTTAATATCCGAAAGTACTTCTAATAGTTTATGGGAATTCCCTCCAGTAACGCCGAGTGCTGCTGCAATATGAAGTCCAACCATGCCTGTCCCTGGTATTCCAACACCCATTCCATTTTTAAGTATGTTAGTACTTGCCAATATTTCTATTGTCTCAGGAATCTTGCCTAAAGTCTCCTTACACTTTGCAGCTGCAAGAGCCACTGCTACAGGTTCTGTACATCCAAGAGCAAGTACTACCTCTTTGTGCAACAACCTAATCATTCCCTCATACATAACAACACTTTCCTTTCATAATTGTTTTATCTTATCCTAATAAAAATATATCTTTTAAGAATCTACATCCTTTTTAATTCTATTTAAATACCTGTATATAGTAGCTTCAGAGGACTTTAATTGTCCCGCAATTTCACTTACCGCCCCTTTAAGTAAAAATACTCCACTTTCATTCAATTTTTTTACAACTTCAATTTTTTCCTCCTGACACATTCTCTCTGGAGGTATTCCTGTACTTTTAATGATTTCCTGCATACTCTCTAGGGCAATTCCTTCGACAGATTGTCCAAGCTTTTCTACATCTTCTACCTTTGAACTATCATTTTTTATATATATAAATTCATCAAGAAAATCCCTTAACTTTCTAAATCTTTCTAAACTTATATTTATACAGAGCATTCCAATGATTTCCTTATTATTATCTTTTATAAAATAGGTAGAAGATCTTAGTATATTTCCCTGGGAGGATATTCCTCTGTAATTTGTTATATAATCTTTATGACTATATTTTCCGTCCTTTAATATCTTTAATACCAAATTTGTAGCAGGTGCCCCAATGCTTCTCCCACTTATATGACCATTACTTATAGCCACAACTGAATTGTCTACATTTGTTATATCATGTAATACAACCTCTGTATCTTCTCCTAAAACTTCACCTAAAAACTTTACCAGTGATACATATTTCTTAAGATAAGAATTGATTTCCCTCACCCCTTTTTCACCCCAAAGCTATCTTAGAATCCTCCTAAGCATTATGGGAAATATATTATTACTGTTATATGATAATTATTTATCATCATAATAATTAATTATTAGTATATCAGCATACTGCTTACTTTGCAATATTAATCTTTCCATTAAGTGATTTTTGAATTCAAGTTAAATTTACTATAAAAATGCTTTTCTTTATCTAAATCCAAAAAAACTGGGGGAATTATTATTGATACTGTTATGATAAAATTTTACTCATAAGTCTGTAAATATTATCTTTACTATGAAAATTAATAATTTCCATAGATGCACAATATTTATCTACAAACATCACTATGAAAGATTCTTTATACTTAGGTAATTTTAATGTTAATGGCCACATATGTTTTACTATAATATCTTTTTCCACCTCATTTAACTGAAAAATCCTGTTTGCATTCTCCAGTGCGGTATAGGGATGGGTAAATCCATGTAATCCCTTATCATACCTTTTCACATGCCAATCATATAGAAAAAAATCATGAAGCAATCCCCCTCTGGCAGCAGAACTGTAGTCAAGACCCAAATCTTTACAAACCAAATAGCTCATATAGGATACATAGGTACTATGCTGAAGACAAGTTATATCACCATGCTGTATAAAATTTTTCATAGAAATCACATCTTCATGTTGAATTAAATCACTAATACATTTCCTATATCCCTCATAATCTTCTACATATTCTTTCAATTTACAAACTGATTTTATTAACTCAATCACTATGATTTTGGTTAAGAAAATTTAGACAAACTTAACCTCTCCTTTTTATTTATTTTTATTTTTCTAAATTTTTAAAACCAACAGCGTATACCACTGAAACTTAATTAAAATTAAGAACATACATTATTGATTTTACTTCATTTATAAAAAAATACAACAATATAAATGTTAATTATTATATTAACTTTCCTAAAACACTTAAATACAATACATATCCTCATGTTATGGAGCCGTTATAAGCGATATGCTTCACATAAAAAAAGTTGATAACCATATATATATAGGTTTATAATAATCTTATTACAGAAAGTAATTATATCCTGAATATTAAACAAGGGAGATGATAAAATAGGATATATTTACCCTAACAGAATACCAAATACAGTTTTAAATCTTAAAGGTTTACACCTATGTATCTTTAAAAATTATGTCAGCATTAATTGTATTTATCAAATGATTATTAGATTCAGTACAGTTAACTAAAACAAATGATTTTTTCTACCTATTTCCTATGAAACCACTATATTATAAGCCCTATTGATAATTTATTAGATAAGCTCTGACATGATAATACTTAAATAAAATTATTATGTCACAACTCTTTTAATTTAAGCATCCTGATTATTTATTGTATAAATTAAAATATTCTATTCAAAATAAATAATGCATCTTTGGACTTTATTTCTTTATTTAATAGAATATTTCTTAAAATCTATACATAAAGGTACTCATATTAAAAAATTATAAATTTTCCATAAAAAAGAGATAAATTTAAGGAATAACTTAATTATAAGGAGGAACTTTTATATGGAACTTAATTTAGACAATTTAAGAAGAAAATTAAAAGAAACTATAATAAGAACTGGATTTCAAATAATCGATAAAAACCCAGAAAAAAATGTGAACAAATTGTTTGAAATTGCCGAAAAAGCAAGCAGAGATGAATTTACAAAGAGCAAGATTGTAAGTATAAAAAAATACTACAATGACATGCCATCGGTAAAAGGATATATTGAAAATATATTAAAAAATACAAATAAAAATTGCCTGAAAAAATTCTATTCCAATTTTATTGGTAATGCCATATGGTATGGAGTTGCTAAAAGAGAGAAAATAGGTATAAAAAATGATACAAAGATTCCCTTTGTACTACTTATTAGTCCTTCAATGAGATGCAACCTAAGATGCACTGGATGTTATGCTGCAAATTATAATAAAAAAGATGATATTCCTTATGAAGAAGTAGATAGACTTATTAAAGAAGCTAGAGATGCGGGGATATACTATGTAATTATTTTAGGTGGAGAACCCTTCTTCAATGAATACATGTTGGATATTTATAAAAAATACAATGATATGTACTTTACCCCATTTACCAATGGTACTCTATTTAATGAAAAATTAGCTGATAAATTAGCTGAACTAGGCAATGTAATGCCAATGCTGTCAATCGAAGGATGGCAAAACGAAACGGACTCAAGGCGGGGAGATGGAATTTTTAATTCTGTTATAAAAGGTATGGAGATGTTAAATGAAAGAGGAATACTTTTTGGAGCTTCCTCAGCTACATCTAATAGCAATGTTGATGTTGTTACTTCAGAAAAATTTATAGATATGCTTATTGACAAGGGATGCAAAATGATCTGGTACTTTATGTTTATGCCTGTTGGAGATGATCCAGTGAAAGAAATGGATTATATGCTTTCTCCAAACGAGAGAATAGAACTTGGAAGAAAAAGTAGAAAAATCAGAACTACAAAGGAAATATTTACAATTGACTTCTTTAATGATGCTCCTTATGTAGGAGGTTGCATTGCCGGTAAATATTATTGTCACATAAACTCAAAAGAAGATGTAGAACCATGTATATTTTCTCACTTTGCTACAGTAAATGTTAAAAACAAGCCCCTCATGGAGGCATTTAAATCATCTTATTTTAAAAACTTGAGAAACAGACAGCCCTATAACAAAAACTTATTAATGCCATGCCCTATGATTGATAATCCTCAGAACATTCGAGATATTGTAAAGGAAACAGGTGCTTATGCTACTCATCCTAGCGCAGAATTGATGATTAAGGATAAAGAATTTATGGAAAAATTAGATAAGCTGTCTGAAGAATTTAAGCCTGCTGCAGAGCAAGCATTTAAAGAAGATTTTAATAATAACGGTAACTATAACATGTCAAAAGGTTAACCATAATAATTATAAAAAGGTAATCGTAAGAAAAGTGGAAGATCAAAATCACAAATTGACAAATATCATTTCATCAGGAAACTTGTTTCATACTAGATATTTGATCTTCTACTTATTTTTACCCACCAAGATATTATAATTGGGTTATCTTCAATTTCAAAAAATCTTCTTCTAGGTTAAAGATATTTTTATAAACATCATTTAATCCCAGCAGCTTTTTTAAAAAATTTAGTTCTTCGGATGATAATCCAAGTTCATTATACCATGGCCTTGATTTTCTGCTAGTTTTCTTGAAAGAAGAATAGTATAGATGAATAAGTAAATGACCTAAATATGAAAAATCCTCACAGTATACATACTTTTCGTTATCTATGGGTCTTGCAAGTCCAAAATCGATAAGATAAACATCGTTTTGATTAACAATTACATTAGGCAATCTTATATCTCTATGCACAATATTTTTTTTATGGAGATATTTTATTATTTTTATGAGTTTACTTGCTATGGTATAAATCTCAAAAGATTTAAATTGGTGATTATCTCCAAAAATCCTCTGTTCCAATGTACTGCCTTTTTTATATTCTAAAATATATCCATATATATTATCTGTATTTATTACATCAATTATTTTAGGAATTAAAGGATAATCAATATTTGAAAGTATTTGTTGTTCAAATATAATTTTATCTTTATATTTTTTCATAATTCTAGGTTTAATTTGTTTAAATATATACGTTCTGGCATGTGCATGAACTAAGTAGCATATACCAAACCGTCCTTCACCCAATAACTTTATAATTTTGTATTTGCCAACCAAATAGTCTGGTGGATATATTCTTTGTCTAAAAATAGGAATTAAGACCACGAGCTTTTATGTCTTTTCCTACGATATTCTCTAGGTGGATACCTTCTTTCATCGTAATGGTATCTTTCATCTGGACTGTACGAATAATATTTTTTATATCTTCTATGTGAATTAGAATATGAACCAAACATCCTGAATATACGACTAAAAAAGCCCTCTCTTTTATAGTATCTACTTCCCTGGTGATTATTTGCATATTTTCTTTTTTTTGATGATCTTGAAAGAAAACTCACTATATACACCTCTTTTCAAACTATTTTTAAATATATTTTTAACTAAACTGTCAATTAAAAATATTTTTTGTATTTTTATAGTATGCTATTCCTTTATATATGTCAATATTTAAAACAAGCACACTTATCCGAAAGCCAGCATTAAGTGGTATAAACTTGGATGAGTTCTTCCCCTAAAGGATAACGTATTCTAAGTGCTAAAAACACTAAGAATATTGTTAATAAGATTCACTTGATCTTGATACAGGTATACACCCTATTTTCTTTTGCATCTTTCTCAATATTTTACTGGATACATAGTATGCTTTTTCTGCTCCTCTTTTATATATATTCTCTAAATACTTTTTATCTTTAAGCAAATCATTTACTCTTTCTTGAAGAGGTCTAAGTTCGTTTATTATAGCTTCTGCGGTATCACTTTTAAACTGTGCATATCCTTTTCCCTCATATTTTTTCTCTATTTCTTCATGAGTTATTCCAGTTATCGCACTTAATATGGTTATAAGATTTTTTATTCCAGGCTGATCATCACTATATTTTACCTTTCCAATACTATCTGTAACACATCTATTAATTTTTTTTCTTATAATTTCAGGACTATCCATAATTAATATATAGCTATTTGGATTATCCGAGGATTTAGACATTTTCTTTGTAGGATTTTGTAAATCCATTATTTTCGCACCATCTTCTGGTATATATCCCTCTGGTATATTAAATGTAGGACTATACAGATTATTGAATCTTTCTGCTATATCTCTTGTAAGTTCAATATGCTGCGTTTGATCCTTTCCCACAGGAACAAGATCTGTATTATAGAGCAGAATATCTGCAGCCATTAACACAGGATAATTAAGAAGTCCTGCACGTACAGATTCTCCTCCCCCAGAGTTTTGAGATTTACTCTTATACTGAGTCATTCTTTCAAGTTCCCCTACATAAGTAAAACAATTCAAAATCCAAGTCGCTTCACTATGTGTTGGTACATGAGATTGAATAAATATGGTATTCTTATCTGGATTTATCCCTGCTGCCAGATATATAGCCAATACTTCAAGAGTTCTCCTCCTTAAATCCTTTGGTTCTTGTTTTACGGTTATTGCATGTAAATCTACTACACAAAAATAACAATCATATTCATCCTGAAGCTTTACCCAATTTTTCAAAGCCCCTAAATAATTACCTATGGTTAAATTTCCCGAAGGCTGAATTCCGCTAAATATTACTTTTTTTTTCTCTTCCATAATTTCCATTACCTCCATGTTTCAACATCTAATGTATGAAAAATCCCTATGATACACAATCATAGGGTATTACTGGCACTGTATCACCTAAATCCCAAAAGATTTAAATTTCACTAAATATCATCATATATTGTACTATAAACATTTAAAAATTGCTATGTTAATTTATACCATACTATATTATATAGTACATATCTCTAATTGTTAGACTTATTTAAAATTATAACCTCCCAAATGAATTTAGGAGGTATAATTATATTATATATTTACTTTTACTTCATGTTCTCCTTCATTTAGAAAGGGGACAATCTTATTGTGGATCATATTACCATCAAGCCATATTCCTACCTCAGAATTTCTTTCTACCTTTATATTATATATACATTGTCCTCTGGTATATTTTATAGTATATCCCTTCCAGCTAGTTGGTATACAAGGGGAAATTGTAAATCCATAATTTTCATTAAGCTTCAATCCCAGAATTGTCTCTATGCCAGTTCTATACATCCATCCCGCAGCACCTGTATACCAGCTCCAGCCTCCTCTTCCCACATGAGAATCCACTGCATATACATCTGCCGCCATTACATAAGGTTCCACCTTATAAACCTCACAATTCAAATAGGTTTTAGTGTGATTTATAGGATTTATCATGGAAAAGGCTTTATACGCTCTATCATTATGACATATCTTAGCAAGTGCTAAAACAGACCATATAGCAGCATGGGTATATTGACCTCCATTTTCTCTAACTCCAGGTATATATCCCTTAATATATCCAGGTTCCAAAGCAGATTTATCAAAAGCTGGAGTAAGTAGAAGCATAACTCCTTTATCTTCTCTTATAAGATTTCTTTCCAGAGCATCTACAGCCTCTCTGGCCCTTGATTCCTTAGCAGCACCTGATATAACCGCCCAGGATTGTGAAATTGAATCAATCTGACACTCATCATTTTCAACGGATCCAAGAGGGATTCCATTATCAAAATACGCCCTTCTATACCAGCTTCCATCCCATGCATTTGTTTCTATATTTTCTCTTATAAACTCTTTTAACTTTAAATATTCATCTGAACGCTTATCATCTCTCTTAAATTTACATATGGACTGAAATTTATCCAATATACTATATAAAAACCATCCTAACCATACACTTTCACCTTGGCCCTTATTCCCAACAGTACTCATGCCATCATTCCAATCTCCTGAACCCATAAGAGGTATATTGTGAGGACCAAATTTTAGGGATCTTTCAATAGCCTTTATACAGTGTTCATAAATATTTCCTTTCTTATTTGAAACACTGGATATTTTATATCTTTCATCTTCCCCTTCTTTCAACTGTTCATCTTCAAGGTATAGTACTTCTTCATCCAGTATGCTGTAATCCCCTGTATTTTGTACATAGTCTGCTACTACATAAGGCATCCACAATAGATCATCTGAAAATCTGGTCCTTATTCCACTTTCCACATAAGGATGCCACCAATGCTGTACATCACCTTCTAAATACTGTCTTGAAGCACTATACAGTATATGCTCTCTTGTTATATCAGGATTTAAGTAACAAATAGCCATCACATCCTGAAGCTGATCTCTAAATCCATATGCTCCACCAGACTGATAAAATGCAGTTCTTGCAAAATACCTACATGCCACTACTTGATACATAAGCCATCCATTTAACATAATATTCATGGAATTATCTGGTGTAGTAACCTGTATAACATTAAACATCCTTTCCCAGTAGTGCTTAACCTTGCTTAACTCCTCAAGCCAAATTTCAACACTGCTGTATTTTTCAATTACTTTGCTTATCTCTTCAAAGCTATCTTCCTGTCCCAAAAGAATTAAAATTTCACTTTCATCATTCTCATTTAACTCTATTCTTGTATTTTCAGCAAAACAAGGGTCAAATCCAGCTCCTATTTTACCGGAAAAACTTTCATATCCTAAACCCTTTGGCTTTGATACATCTCCTCCTCTACCTATAAATTCTTCTCTACTTGAAGTATATGAGGAGTCTTTCCCTCCTAAAATTTTCATATAGCATATGCCTCTTCCAAAACACTCACTATAGGGATTTACAGCATATATATATTCTTCCCTACTGTTAAATCCTGTGTATATATACTGGGCTGTTTGTTCATGGCAAACTCCAAGTACCAATTTTGCATAATAGGTGAGTGAAAGTTTTCTTTTAACTACTCCCATATTTTTTAATTTTACCCGACAGATTTTTACACTGTGCTCAATATCTGCAAATACAGTCATCTCTCCTAATATTTCATTAGCTTCATGTTTAAATGTAGAGAATCCAAAGCCATGTTCTATTATATATTCTCCTGAATCTCTTATGGGTTTAGGAGATATACTCCATATCTGCTTCGTGACTTCATCCTTTATATATAGTGCCTCAGCTTCTCCATCTACTACTGGATCATTTGACCATGTGGTAAGTTTATTTTCTCTGCTGTTTTTATTCCATGTGTAGGATACTCCATTTTCGGAAATATGAAATCCAAATTTTTTATTCGATATAACATTTATCCATGGAGCAGGGGTGTTATTATAATTTTTTAATATTATAAAATATGACTTTCCATCTTTAGAAAATCCCCCTATATCATTAAAATACTGAAGTTCTGGGATCTTAAAACTGTAATTTGAAGTATTATTCTTATACCTGTTACTTATATTTCCATAAGCTGCTCTTTTCCCTTCAGTATCTTTAATATGTTTTAAAAATTCTCCCTTTTCAGCATCTATCACAATTCTGGATACAGCTATAAAAAATTCTATATCCCTCCTATTAATGGTACTGTTATTATAAATATATATTCCTCCAGGTACATTTTTCCTAGCTGCCCTTCTGGAATTTACTGTATCTCTTATCTTATCCTGAAGTAACTGTACATAAGAAGTATCCTGCAAATTCAACAAAACCAGATCTACCGACAATCCTTTCAAGCTCCAATATTCATGTGCATTTACAAGTTGCCTTACAAGTTCCATATGCTTTTCGTCTCTTATAATAAGAAGAACTATAGGTAAATCTCCTGAAATTCCATAAGGCCATAGTGCTGACTGCCCTTGCTTTACTTTAGTAATATATTCATATCGGTCTTTAAATAAACCATTTATAAATAAAATCCTCGAGGCCATTTTCTGGTACATATTTGCTTGATTTGACTTTATTCCTAAATATTTCATTTCCAATTGTACTTCTGTCCAGGACAGCTGGAATATTCTATCTATATTGGACATATTTCTATATTTATTGGCAAGTTCAATTGCCTTTTCCTTGGAATTTGCAGTTACAGTGCTATAAGCTACCCTGCAGGTCTTTCCAGGCTCTATAACCACTCTAACCCTCATACTTATTATGGGATCAATTACCGCACCTATAGATTTAGTTAATTGAGCATCATTATCCATAGCTCTGGGATTCATAAGATTTCTATTTCTTCCTATGAAATTAACTCTGCTAGTTTCATATTGAACAGAGCCTATCTGTTTCCCTTCTATTGCTATGGTTTGCATAAGCCATAATTTTTCCTCCTTAGACTTAGGCCTTCTACTTGCAATAATACACATTGGTTCTTGAACAAATTCAGTCTCTATAAATAAATTGCCAAAAGCAGGATGAACCAAATCTGCATTATATGGCGCAAGGGTTACTTCTAAATAACTGGTGATTTCAACTTCTCTTTTATAATTACTACTATTTGTAATTGAAATTCTTCTTACTTCTCCTTCATCTTCCTGAGATACGGTGACCTCGGTATAAGTTCTTAAATTGCCATCTTTTCTTTTAAATTCACATTTATCAGGAAGAAATATAACCTCATAATCTTCTCCTTCGTGCTTGCAGGGTTCAAAGGTGGCACTCCAATACTCATTTGAATTTATATTTTTTATATAAAAGAACATTCCCGTATTATCCGTGGTAACATCTTCACGCCACCTATATACCATAATATCCTTTCTCTTACTATATCCACTGCCGCTATTTGTCATCATCAAATAATAATTTCCATTTGAAATTATATTTGTCTCTGGTGCTTTAGTGACTGCAGTGGTATATTTTCTCCCCACCATATTTTCCTCTTTAAATAAGGGTTTTGCCTCTTTACTGTGTTCTTCTCTATTATAGATAATAGATTTTGGAACTTTCTCCTGCAGAAGCAGTTCTACTGATTTAACCCTTGGAATTCTATGAAACCTTTCTTGTAAAATATTTTTCATAAGCACATTATCCAGAGACATGAAGCTCATTCCCTGATGATGTATCATAAAACAGTTTACTATGGCACTTTTTCTGCCTTTAGATAATCTTTCACAAGTATAGTCTATGGCATCATAAAATCCATATATTCCTTCAACCTTAAGTTCTATAAGTCTTTTTATGTTCTTCAATGCATTTTTAAAATCAACTTGAAGTGCCATTACAGAAGCATAAGGGGAAACCACCAATTCATTGGTAAGACCTCTTTTTAATCCTATCCCTGGAACTCCAAAAGCCTTATATTGATATATGGAATTTATGTCAAAATCATAATATGCAGATTCTGAGATACCCCAAGGCACATGTTTTTTATCTCCATAGTTTTTTTGTACTTCAACTATATATTCATAAGTTTCACTAAACAAAGTATCAGGAAATTTTTTCATAATTATAAGAGGCATCAAATATTCAAACATAGTTCCAGACCAAGAAACTAATCCTTTACCTCCGCCTACAGAAGTCATAGCTCTTCCCAGATTAAACCAGTGTGCCTGTTCCACTTCACCTTTAGCTATAGCTACAAAACTGGCCTGCCTTGCTTCTGATGCAAGCAAATCATAATAATTTTTACCTAAAGTATCTTTTTCCACATCATATCCTATGGCAAAAAGCTGCCTTTTTTTATTATACAACATACTGAAATTATGCTCTTTTCCCATATTAGATAAAGTATTTTTTATAGTTTTTATTTCAAATATAATCTTTTCTACATTCGACTTAGTCTGCAACAAAAGCTCCTTCAAAGCATTTACATTATTGTTTTCCTTCTGATGAGCAAATTCATTAATTAATTCATCAACAGCTGCTGGAACCTCTTCTAAAGGTACCTTAGCTGCTAAATCATTAAACCTATGTTTAAGATCTTTGAATTGTGGTTCTTCATCTATAAAAGCAATACATGGAAATACGTTATTTAATTCTTCCAAAAATTTTATACACATATTGTAAACTTTCATATTCCAATATAATTTTATGGATTTTTTATCGAATTCCATAGATTTTTTTATTAATTCATATAAAAATAATCTCAATAAGAATATATTGATTTCATCTTCCCCTTCAAATTTATTCAAATCATCACTAGAAAGCCTATCTATAAAACTTCTATATACCTGTTTAATTTTAAGTTCTTTATAGATCTCATCTTCTGCTAATTTCAAAGTATCCTTCAAACCTAAAGGCAAATTTTTATTTATCAGAGGATATCCCATATATTCATCCAAACTCTCTTCTACAAGCCATATATATCCTACTAGATTACCACTGTCTACCGTAGATACATATCTTGGATAAAGTGGCTTTTTATTTTTTATATCATACCAATTATAAAAATGACCTTTATACTTTTCTAAAGATTCCATATTTGAAAGTATATTATGAAGTCTGTACTGAAACTCCGATATGCTTATATATCCCAGATCATAGGCTACTACGTTAGAAGTAATACCCATAGCCATATTAGTCGGAGAAGTTCTATAAGCTATTCCCTTATAAGGTTTTTCCTGATAGTTATCTGGTGAAAGCCAGTTGGTTTCCGAAGTTATAAAGTCTTCAAAATAGGCCCATGTCTTTCTGCCAAGTTCCCTCAACAATTTTCTATCCTCGTCGTTTATTTGTTCCTCTTTATCATTATTTCTATCTTCACTTATATTAAATGCTATCCAAGGCGAAAAGAACCAAACCACACAAAATGGTAATACTAAAAATGCAGTTTCCAAAGAGTTCATAAATCCTAAAAGGCCTATTGCAATCGCAATAACACTACCTATCCACATTGTTTTCAAATAATGGCTAAATTCTTTTTTTGAAGCTGCCTCCACATCTGCAGCAGTCTGCCACTGAAGCAAATTTCTACCACTTATAAAAACCCTATAGAGCGTTCTCACTATAGCATCTAACATTAAATATGCCTGATAAGGCAAAAAACTTAATATTAGGAAAAACTGTTCTATAGCAACTTTAAAATTACTCACTTTTCCTGAAAGACTTATCCCTTTTACAGGAGAAACCACAGTTTCCGATACATCAAAGAATATAGGACAGAGTAGTGAAATAAGGGCTATTAAAAGCAAATTATCTGAATTAGAGAATAAAGTTAAAGCCCCTATAATAAGTATTATAACTGCAGGACTCACAGCACTTCTTCTTAGATTATCTATTATTTTCCATTTAGATAGTTTATTTAAAGAATTTTTCTTAAACAGCCATGGTAAAAGCTGCCAATCCCCTCTGACCCATCTATGAAGCCTTTTACAACTGGAATCATAATAGGCAGGGTATCCATCTATAAGCTCTATATCAGTTACCAGTCCTGCCCTTACATAAGATCCTTCCAGCAAATCATGGCTCAATACAGTATTTTCAGGTATTTCATCTTGTAAAATATCATTAAACACATCTATATCGTAAATACCCTTTCCTGTAAATATACCTTCATCAAACAAATCTTCATATACATCGGAAATGGCACTTGTATATATATCTATACCTGTTTCTCCAGAAAAAATATTAGAGTAGACTGTTTTATTTGCACTTAACACTCCTACACTCACTCTAGGCTGCATTAATCCGTGCCCTCTCAATACCTTTTTATTGTTTTTATCAACATAAGGAATATTTAATGGATGAGACATAGCTCCTATAAGTAACTTAGCTGTGTCCTTCGGAAGTTTGGTGTCTGCATCCAATGTTATTACATACTTTGCATCGCATAAGCTTGTTATGTCTCCGCTGATAACATTATAGCTGGTATTTTTGTTTCCCCTTACAAGGGAATTAAATTCCATTAATTTTCCCCGTTTTCTTTCCCATCCAATCCATTTTTGTTCTTTTTCATTATATTTTCTGTATCTGCTCAAAAAATAAAATTTATCTCTGTCACCATTCCCATATTTTTTATTAAGGCTCTTTATTTCTTCTAAAGCAATTTTTACTATTAATTTATCCCCGCTTTCTTCTTCATAGAAACTATCCTTAAAATCTCCAAGTAATGCAAAATACAAATTCTGTTCCTCGTTAGCTAGATAATACACTTCCAAATCACTTATAAGACTTTTTAACCTATCTACATTGTTTATAAGTGCTGGAATCACAACTACCGTACTAAATTCCTGCGGTATACCCTGTTTAAATTCCATCTTAGGTATAAATCTAGTTTCTACAAGTTTATTTATGCTCCAATTGAATATGGATATAAATATTTCACTACTTGGTATTAAAAGTATTACAGCGGCTGCTATGTATTTCCATATGGGCAAATTCTGGCCATAAAAATTCATTCCATTTATTAACAAATCCAAAAAAATAGTACCAAATATTATAGTCCCTATATAGAGATCTACTGTTATATTAGTTCCAATTTCAGAATTCACTTTTTTATATTCTTCTCCACTGGATTTTATCTTTTTCTTAAGACAGGATATGCCTTTATCAATGAGATAATATCCCACATGTTTTTCATATACTTCTCCAGATGCTTCCTCTGCACATTCCACAGCCTTTCTCGCTATAAAGGACTCGGGTACATTTATCTTCTTAGATAACTTTTCTACTTTATGCCTGTAATAATCTCTAGAATTAAAGTCCATGAGTTCATAAACCCCTGCTGGATCCTTTCTTAACACCTGCTCTACATAACTTAGACGTTCAAAATTTTCCTTCCAGTTCAATGCACATACTTCTCTTATACCATTAATGGAATTTTCCATGGATACTTGATATACAGCCTGCTTTTGATGATTTATATTCACTGCCCTTGCAGCACTGCTATCTTCTTTATCTAATTCTTCATCTATCCAATCATATACTTTCACACTATCTATAAAATTGTCTCTTAATATTTTTATAAATCTTTCCGTAAAAGGTGAAGTAAATTTTATTCTATCTCTTCTAAATCGTTCAATTTCAAAATCTATATTGCTTCCAGAATTTATAATACCTTCTGCTACAGACTCCGCTCTTTTTCTTTCCTTTTGCATAAATACTATATTCTCTGTTATATTACTTATATTTTGAATTAAGGCTATTCTAAGCATTATAGGCAGTGCCCAAAGTTCACAGCTTTTTAATACTGTATTTTCCTCATAGGCACTTATAAAAGTCTCTATAGCCTCTTCACTTACAGTACCGTAACTACACTGTAACATTTCCCTTGCTATGTAATATATTCTAGGGTATCCTTTCATAGCTCCTTTAGTAATTACAGGAAGATTCTTGTAATAATCTCCCGGCATATTAGTTTTTATATCCTTATACTCTTTTTTAATCAAATATAAATTATCTAAAAGCCATTCAGCACAAAATACTATATCCCCTCTGTTTTTAATTTCCATGTTGAAAAAATTATATCCATGTAAAATATTTTTATAATTTTTATCTAAACTATCAATTAATTTTTTCTTACAGCTTCTTTTCTTAACTTGTGCGGGTATAATTGATATTTCTCTAGCATATTTTTTTAATTCTTCTTTACCTAGATTAAGTGTAGGAATGTCATCTACCATATTTTCATCCACATCAACACACTTATTTAAATTTTTATAGATCATTGCAAGGAATATAATTATAGCTATACCTATAACATAAAGCATAAAAAATCCATCCTTTCTTGTGAAAAAGAATTGTACTTTCATTATTGTTCCCAATAAAAGTGAAAATATAAATTCCCAAGTAGGATGGAATTAAATTACAACATTATTTGATTTTCTATCATATTATCAAAGCTCTGTCTTTTAGAGATTAGTCTTGATTGTCCATTCTTTACTAAAACCACTGCTGGAATTGGAATCTTATTATAATTACTTGCCATGGAATATCCATAGGCTCCTGTAGTAAATACAGCCAATATATCTCCTGATTGAACTTTTGGAAGTTGTACATTTTTTATCAATACATCTCCTGATTCACAGCATTTTCCTGCTATAGTTACCACTTCCTTACTGTCATCCTCTACTCTATTTGCTACGGTACACTCATAAGGAGCATTATAGAGTGCAGGTCTTATATTATCTACCATTCCTCCATCTACAGACACATACTTTCTTACACCCGGAATTTCTTTTATTGCACCTATGGTATAAAGGGTCGTTCCTGCATTCCCTATTATGGATCTGCCAGGTTCTATTACTAAGGATGGTACTCTTATACCTAATTCCTTTGATTTCATTTCTGCCCTTTCCAGTATAATACTACAAAAATCTTCTACAGTCTTAGGCTTATCCTCTGGAGTGTAATATATTCCAAATCCTCCCCCAAGATCCAGCTCTTCTACTTCGTATCCAGTTTCATCCTTTATCTTCCTTACCAGTTTCAGCATAATTTCAACTTCATCCTCATAGGGCTTGGTTTCAAATATCTGCGAGCCTATATGACAGTGAATACCTGTAAGTTTTATATTAGAAAGACTTATAGCTTTCTTTACTACATCTATGATTTCACCGTTTATCATAGTAAATCCAAACTTGGAATCTATCTGTCCTGTCTTTATATACTCATGGGTATGAGCTTCTATTCCAGGAGTTATCCTTAAAAGTACCTTCTGTATTTTGCCCTTTTCCTTTGCCAAAGAATTTATCTTATCCATTTCATAAAGATTATCTACTACAAATCTTCCCACTTCAAGATCTATTCCCATTTCTATCTCTTCTAATGTTTTATTATTTCCATGAAAATAAATTTTTTCCATAGGAAAGCCACTTTTTAAAGCGGTATAAAGCTCTCCCTCTGACACCACATCTAAATACAGTCCTTCACTATTTATTATCTGACACATAGCTAAATTTAAGAAGGCTTTACCAGCATAAGTGACTTTATTATTTTTGTGTGCTTTAAAAGCTTTATAATATCTTCTACATTTATCTCTAACTAATTTTTCATCTATTACATAAAGTGGAGTTCCATAGTCTTCTATCAATTTCTCAGTACTTATTCCCCCAATATATAAAACATTATCTTTAACTTCCATATTGCCTATTAATCTCACACTGGTATCCTCCTAAAAGTTTTTGCCAAAAACATAATTAAACCCTTATAAGTTAAATTTTTCTGCTATAATACTTATTGTTTTCATTTTATCTTCTTGCTTTATAGCACAGGTAATTCTTATTTCTGATGTAGTTATCATCTTTACAGCTATATTATTTTCTCTAAATAACTTAAACATTTTTGCAACTACTCCTGAAGTAGTTTTCATCCCTATACCTACTATGGAAAACTTGGTTATGTCTTTATCTATATCTATCTGATTATTATCAAAATATGATTTTAAAATAGTTAGACATTCCTTCATATCATCTTTCGGTATGGTAAAGGATACATTAACCTTGCCATCTATAGGTGCAGTTTGACTTATCATATCTACATTAATCTTTTTTTCTGCTACACTCTCAAATAAATTTGAAATAATATTTATATCATTTTTAATATCTTTTACTGTAATTGCAATATCCTCATCACTGGTCGCAAGTCCTGTTACTGGTTTACTTTCTAAATTCATTGTATCTACCCCCTTAATAACTGTTCCTCTTATATTACTATTGCTTAATCCTACATACACAGGTATATTATATTTTTGTGCAAGTTCTATAGACCTAGAATGCATAACTTGGGCCCCTAGACTTGAAAGTTCCAGCATCTCCTCATAATCTATTTCATCCAATTTTTTAGCATTTTTATATTTTCTAGGATCCACACTGTATATTCCATCTACATCAGTGTATATTTCACATACTCCATTTAACTTTACAGCTATAGCCACAGCTGTGGTATCTGAACCACCCCTTCCAAGGGTAGTTACATCTCCTTCATCATTTATACCTTGAAAGCCTGCTGCAATTATAATTTTGCCTTCATCTAAACTTTTCTTCATTCTATCTGCATTTATATCATCTATAAGAGATTTACCATATTGACCACTGGTTTTTATTCCAATTTGATACGCTGTATAACTTATCGCATCATATCCCAAATCTTTGATAGCCATTGCAAGCAGTGCACAGGACATCATTTCTCCCGTGGATAAAAGTGCATCCAGCTCTCTTTTATCCGGATTATCCGTAATTTGTCTTGCAAGCGCTATTAAATCATCCGTAGTATCTCCCATAGCTGACACTACAACTACCAGACTATTCCCGGCCTTTACTTTATTTACTACAGTATTTGCTACATTTTTTATTTTCTCTGGAGTGCCTACAGAACTTCCTCCATATTTTTGAACAATAATTGCCATAATACTCCTCCCTATTTCTGATTATCATATAATTTCTAGGTTTAGATGAATTTCACTTATAAAATAATACTTTTTTCCATCTGAATCCTAAAAGAATTTATCCATATGTGCAGCATTGCACACCCACTCCACTTTAAAGAAGCTGGAGCAGTAGCTAATTACCTCCTCAGGATAAAAAATAAGTGCAGTAAAGGAACACAGACCTATACTGCACATTATGCACAGCTGTGTACCTTGTAGCTCTCCACCAAGTATATCTCAGTGACAGCCTTACACATATTATATGCAAAGCCAAAGTTAGGTTCGCCAAACTAACTTTTCGGCTGTAATTCCTTTCTTTATTCCTCAAACATCTGCCGATTAAAAATAAATACTATTAATTACAGCACCTCTACCCTAGGCAGCAAAATTATTAAATTGCCCTAAGTTTATCATAAACTTTTACTAATTTCAACTTTTTTAGTCAGAAAACTTTTTTCCCATTATTTTTAGACAATTATTTTGATTTACTAAACCACTGATTTTATTCTAAATCCTTTAGAGTCAGAAATACTTCTACCTATATTATTTATTTTTCCTGTAATGCAGTTTCTACAATGAGCCGGTGTATCTCCGGTACAAATTTTACCTGGATAAAGAGCATAAAGTTTTCTATACACCCCTTCTGTTACATTGGGCATAACCACATTTGCCCCACTTTGAAGAGCTATTTCCCTACCATTTAGCTCCAAACTTTCCATGGCTGTTGTAGCCGGAATATTTATATCTGGCATTAACAATCTAATTACAGCCATAACTTTTATGCTAGTTATAAAATTCCCTCCCATTTCATCTTTTAATGGAGTATCTTCATTTGGAATAAAAGGGCCTATTCCTATCATATCCGCATCTATTTCTTTAAAAAACAATATGTCCTCTGCTAAAGATTCAACACTCTGATTTGGAAGTCCTATCAAACATCCTGTGCCTACTTCATACCCTAAAATTTTAAGTTCTCTTAAACATCTCTTTCTATTTTTATAACTCATATCCGGATGCATTTTTTTATATAACTTTTCATCTGTGGTTTCTATCCTTATTAGATATCTATCTGCACCTGCTTCTTTAAAAGATTTGTATTCTTCAAAAGTCTTTTCACCTATACTCAAAGTCAGTGCCATATCCATTTTCTTTATATTTGATATTATATATTTAAGCTTATCTACAGTATAGTAATCATCCTCTCCAGACTGCATAACTATGGTTTTATATCCATACCCCTCTGCTTTTTTAGCAAGTTCAATAATATCATCTGGAGATATTCTATATCTTTCAATATTTTTATTATCACACCTTAATCCACAATACATACAATTTCTTTTACACATATTTGAAAATTCTATCAATCCTCTTAGATGAACTTTATCACCAACATATTTTTTTCTTATCCTGTCAGCTGCCTCAAAAAGTTTCTCATTACATCCATCATCCTGAAGCAAGTGAACTATTTCGTTTTTATCCAATCTATGTCCATATTCTGCTTTTTCAATTAACTGCACTGATTTATTTATCATAATCTTATAAACTCCTTTATAAAACACTAAGCTTCAGGATAATTTAACAAAACCTGAAGCTTAGAAACTTTAATTAATCGAGGAAGTCTTATACACATACAATTCATGTAGAGCTCTTGTGGCCATTATATACTTTAATGTATCGTCATTGCTTTGAGAGGTATCTACCATTATAACGGCATCAAATTCCAGACCTTTAGCAAAATAAGATGGAAGAATAACTTCTCCACTAGAATAAATCATATTTTCTCTATCTATAAGATTTATATGCATCCTTCTTTTAATTAAATTACCTAAAGCTTCTGTATTTTTTAAATCCCTACATATTACAGCAATACTTTCGTAACCTCTCTCCTTTAATTCTACAACATCATGGAGTATTTTGTCCACAAGTTCTTTATGATTATCTATTTGTTTTTCTATAACTTCTTTTCCCTTTCTCACTAAGGATATTATTTTGTTATGTTTCAAGTATTTATTTGCATAACTAATTATTTCATTTGTAGATCTATAGCTTTTGTCCAATGAAAAATTCTTCACTTCTATATCGGTAAAAATATCTTTTAATCCCATCATGGCACATTTATTCTCTGAGGGTATAATCATTTGATTTACATCCCCTACTATGGTAAATGACTTACAGTCTGTAAGTTCCTTGATAACCCAAAACTGAAGAGGTGAATAGTCTTGAGCTTCATCTATCACTATATGCCTTATTCCCTTGTTATATTTTAATCCTTCTAATTTTATCTTAAGATATAAAATAGCAGCTAGATCATTATAAATCAGAGGCTTATTTTTATTAAAGTAATTATATATAGAAAGCACATCCGGCTCATTCATCCACTTTAATTTTTCCTTTTTAATTTTTATTACTTCATATATCACATTTCTTATTTTATTTCGTCTTTTATATTCTAGATCAGTTTGAAAATCATTAAGTTCTCCCTCTGTCATATTTTCAATTCTATCTTTATAGTCTTTTTGAATAAGATTTACTAAAATATTTCTTTCATCTCTTATTTTTGAATAGATAATTCTCTTTAGTCTCCTAACTCTTTTGAATAAAGGCATACTTTTAAAATCATATATTAACATTTTATTTATCTGTTCCTTAGACAATATTACCTTATCATAAAATAGTACATCCTCCATTTTAAAATAAGATTTTTCCACAACATCAATCAATTTATTTATATCATCCATATATTTTAAAGAACCCTTATATATAACCTCATCAATAAATTCTCTATTCTTATTTACAACATTTTCTGTATACTCCCTAAAACTCATTATATATGGCAGGTTTATCATACTGCCAAAGAATTCTCTGAAAGTTGTTTGAATAACTTTTTCTTCTCCTAAACTAGGAAGTACTCTTGAAATATAGTCTATAAATATACTATTAGGACCTAGTATAAGTACCCTTTCCTGTAGTATTTTCCTGTAATTATACAGAAGATATGCCACCCTGTGCAAAGCTATAGTAGTCTTGCCACTTCCCGCTACCCCATTCACCACAACTGCTCCTTTTCTTGGCTGTCTTATTATATTATCCTGCTCTTTTTGTATAGTCATTACTATATCTTTTAACTTTTCTCCTGCATTTTTACTGAGTACCATTTGTAATATTTCATCTTTTACGTCCAGACTGGAATCAAACATCCCCAGAAGATTGGATTTCTTTATAATGAATTGCCTTTTTGAGAGTACTTCTGCTTCAACTTCCCCTGCAGGAGATTTATACTTCAAAGTTCCCAATTTCCCCTCGTAAAACAAAGCACAAACAGGAGATCTCCAATCTATTACAATGGGTTCATAGTCTTCCCTTGCAGTCATTCCAAATCTCCCTATGTATATACTTTCCCTCCCATAACTATCCTCAAACTCAATTTTTCCAAAATAAGGTGAGGATTTAAGTATGGAAAGTTCTCTTATATTCTTATTCACCAATCTATACTGTTCTTCTCTTGCATACATTTCATGACTAAAATATTCTACATATTGGTCTTCATCATCTCTATATTGTTCTAAGTTTTTTTCTCTCAAGTCAAGTATGGAACTTACAATTTGTTTTCTAATATTCACATAATTTAATATTTGGATTTTAATTTCTTTTAACACTTCTTTTAGCTTTTGTTTTTCTAAATTGAGTTCAAGTTCCCTGTGTAAATCCTTTTTTGAATTCTCTTCATACATATTTATATCTCCATTTCATTGACTTTTAATTATTAAAGTTCCTATCGATAAGATCTATTTTCCTTTACCTCTGTACATTCTTATTATGCCCATAAACTCATCCCCCATTAAAGTTTCCTTTTCAATAAGTTCTTCTGATATTTTTTCAAGTAATTTTATATTGTTTTTTAAAAGTTCTCTGGACTTGTTATGACATTGTTTTATTATATTTAAAGTTTCCTCATCAATAATTGAAGCCGTTTCTGCACTACAATTTCGCACTGGTCTGCCATCTAGATACTTATCTTGCATTGATTCTAGTGCCATCATATCAAATCTTTCTGTCATTCCATAAACGGTAACCATACTTCTGGCAGTTTCAGTTGCCCTTTCAATATCGTTGGCAGCTCCTGTGGATATACTGCTAAACCTAACCTCTTCTGCAGCTCTTCCAGCTAACATAACACATATCTGATCTATCATCTCTTCTCTGGTAATCAAATACTTCTCTTCTATAGGAAGCTGCATTGTATATCCAAGAGATCCCATAGTTCTTGGTACTATAGTTATTTTATGAACAGGATCTGTATGTTTTAATAGTGTTGCTACCAGTGCATGCCCTACTTCATGAAAAGCAACCTGCCGTTTTTCTTCCGGAGAAAGTATTCTATCCTTTTTTTCCTTACCGGCTATAATTAATTCCACGGCATTTTGAAGGTCATCCTGAGTTACTTCATACCTGTTATTTTTAACAGCCTTAAGTGCTGCTTCATTTATTATATTGGCAAGGTCTGCTCCTACAGCTCCGGGGGTGGATTTTGCTATAGCATTTAAATCTACATCTTTTGAAACCTTAACTCCCTTTATATGAACCTTTAATATATCCTCTCTACCCTTTAAATCCGGTCTATCAACTACTACTCTCCTATCAAATCTTCCCGGTCTTAAAAGTGCCTTATCTAAAACTTCCGGTCTATTTGTAGCAGCTAATATCACTACACCCTTTGAAGAATCAAATCCATCCATTTCCGCCAAAAGCTGATTCAAAGTCTGTTCCCTTTCATCATTTCCCGACACATTTCCCCCTCTACTCTTGCCTATTGCATCTATTTCATCTATAAAAACTATGCAGGGAGCTTTTTCCTGTGCCTGTTGAAATAAATCTCTTACCCGGGCAGCGCCCATGCCTACAAACATTTCCACAAAAGCAGAACCTGATATGGAGAAGAAGGGAACTTTCGCCTCTCCTGCTACCGCCTTTGCAAGCAAAGTTTTTCCTGTACCCGGAGGACCTACAAGAAGTGCACCTTTAGGTAATCTAGCTCCTATAGAAGCATATTTTTGAGAGTTATGCAGAAAATCCACTATTTCGACAAGAGATTCTTTAGCTTCCTCCTGCCCTGCTACATCTTCAAAATTAACACCAGTTTCATTTTCTGCATATATCTTGGCAGTATTTCTACCAAAGGACATAACTCCACTGCCCATTCTTTTACCTAATGCTCCTAAAATAACTTTTGCAAAAAACATAAGTATAATTACAGGTAAAATCCAACCTGTAAAAATGTTCTTCATTACAGCATTTTCTTGGGATGACCCATCAAACTTAATATTGGCATCATCTAATTTTTGTATTAAATCTGGATCATTTAACTTTTCCGTATAAAGTATTTTTTCTTCTTCATTTTGCTTACTCTTAAGTGTTATGAACAATTTATCCTTTCCTATTTTAACTTGGGATATTTTATTCTGGTTAATATAATTGACAAAATCACTGTATTTTATATGCTCATATTTTAATCCGTTAAAATATTCATTAACTGTAAATACAATTATAATAGCTAACAATGCATAACAAATAAAATATATAAATTTATTATTTTTGAATTTTTTACCATTCAACATAATTTGTATGAGCCTCCACATCACTATGACTTATAATTCTAGTTATATTATAACAATAAATGTTTTCTTTCTTAATACTTTATAATATATTTTCAAAGTTATTTATTAATATAAAAAAGAAATACTATGAAAATTCACAGTATTTCTTTTCATTATAACTATTTGCCAAGTCATCTATATCTAGCAGTATTTTCTAAATAATTATTTTAATATGCCCTGCCCCAATAAACTAATTTATCTGCTTTCTTTCCACAACATACACAATTATCTGAAATATGTTCCTGATTAAACGGAATACACCTTGAAGTTGCACCAGTAAGTTCTTTAATTTTCTCTTCACACCTGGCATCCCCACACCACATGGCTTTTATAAAACCTTTTTTATTATTTTGTATAGCCTTAAATTCTTCCATATCTACAGCATTATGTGTATTTTCTTTTATAAACATCTCTGCTTTTTTTAACATAGAATTATGAATATTATCCAATAACGCTGGTACTTCATCACAAAGATTGCTCATAGGTACCATTATCTTCTCCCTAGTATCTCTCCTTACGAGTACTACCTGATTTTTTGCAATATCCTTAGGTCCCACCTCTAAACGAATAGGTACACCTTTCATTTCATGTTCACTAAATTTCCACCCTGGCATTTTATCACTATCATCAATTTTTACCCGTACAATTTTACTTAATTCCTCTTTTAATTCATCTGCCTTCTCAAGCACTCCCTCCTTATGCTGTGCTATAGGAACTATTATTACCTGCAGGGGAGCTATTCTTGGCGGAACTACCAATCCATTGTCATCTCCATGTACCATTATAAGAGCTCCTATAATACGAGTGGTTATTCCCCAGGAAGTTTGATACACATACTGCAATTTACCGTTTTTATCTAAATATTGCATTTCAAAAGGTTTTGCAAAATTTTGGCCGAAATAATGGGATGTACCGGATTGCAGCGCTTTTCCATCATGCATTAATGATTCTATGGTATATGTGGCTTCTCCACCTGCAAATTTCTCACTTTCAGTTTTCTGTCCTTTTAAAACAGGAATAGCCAGCATTTCTCTGCATAGTTCTTCATATATATTAAGCATCCTTATAGTTTCTTCTTCTGCTTCTTCTTTAGTAGCATGTATTGTATGACCTTCCTGCCACAGAAATTCAGTAGTTCTCAAAAAAGGCCTTGTAGTTTTTTCCCATCTTACCACAGAACACCATTGATTATATAACTTTGGAAGATCCTTATAAGATTGAACTATTTTAGCATAATGTTCACAAAATAAAGTTTCTGAAGTAGGTCTCACACATAATTTTTCTGTAAGTTCTTCATTCCCTCCCTGAGTAACCCAGGCAACTTCAGGAGCAAATCCTTCTACATGATCTTTTTCCTTCTCAAGAAGTGACTCTGGAATAAAAAGGGGCATATATACATTTTCATGACCTGTCTCTTTAAATCTTCTATCCAGATAGCCCTGGATATGTTCCCACATGGCATAAGCATAAGGTCTTATTATCATACATCCCCTTACACTTGAGTAGTCAGCCAGCTCTGCCTTTTTCACAATATCAGTATACCACTTAGCAAAATCCTCATCTCTGGATGTTATTTGCTCTACCAATTTTTTATCCAATTTAATTACCTCCAAGTTTAATTATAATTTTTATAAATTATTTTAAATATAAAAAAGCCCCTAATCCCCTAAAGGGACCGAGGTTATATCGGCGGTACCACCCTGATTAATATATTTGATACCAAATATACTCGCTTAAAACTTTAACGATTATCACCGCTGCACTCTAATAATTAAAATACAGAAACTCCAGGGCAGGTTCAAAATAATTCTTTAGAAACTCTCACCAGATGTTTCCTCTCTAAAAAAGAATATAAAATTTACTAGTCCCCTTCTTTGCATTTTTAATATTCAGTTAATTACAATAACATTTTATATGATAGGTTATAAAAAATCTATTGTCAATATATTTTTGAACAATACTATATACACATAAATTATTAAAAAAATTTGCATAATAAGTACTAAGGAGGTGTAATTTTTGAAATTAAAATATAAACTTAACAAAATTTTTACCATAGTTATTATTTTTACCCTATGTATCAATATATTTAATTCAGGTGCAAGTGCTTCTTCTCTGCACTCCTATTATATAAAGAACCCTAAAAAACCTACTCACCTTTACGCAATATATGAAAATAATTTAACTCCAGAAGAAAGGACAATGATAGCTACTCTGCAGGGAGTAATATCAAATAGTTCATATTCCCAGATATATATTTTAAGCAAAAGTCACCCAGATTACAATATATGGCTGGATGATTTAAAACAAAATCATGGGGTAACTTATGACATAGTAAAGGATCCCTGGTATTTGCTGGACAAATTCAAATCATATGTAAAGGGATATGTACTTTATAGTAATTCTTCTTCTAAAGATCCTTCAATAAATAATGCCTGCTCTCTAGCAGCTTTAAAAAATTGCATAGCCATTGATGAATCCATAGAAAATAAGCTTAGAGATCATGGTATAAAAAAATTGAAAGGTGATTGCAGAAATACCGATAAATACTGGGCCTACAATAATCTATGGAATTCTAAATTAAGCCACTCTATTGTGATTGAACTGTCTCCAAATAAAAGCACAGCTTTAAGGGATTATGCCATAATGAGTAAATGTCTTGTATTTTATGAAGACACACCTAAAGAATTTCCCCTACGGGACAAAGTATTTAGCTCCATGGAGAAGGACTCCATTTGTTTAGGCTGGGGGCCAGATGAATATGAAAATGTACAAGAAGCTTCAAAACACGGCGTAAGCATAGTTCCTGCAGACTGGTCCTATAATTTAACTGTACTTAGTGCATTTCCATGCCAAACTTTAACTCGAAAAAATAACTCTTCAAATAGTTTTCCTAAAGAGAACACTCATTTTGTTACATTTATTATGTCAGATGGAGATAATCAACAGTGGACTCTTGGAAACAATTATAGCTCTAAAAAGTGGTATGGCTCTCCCAGCCGTGGCAAATTCAACATGGGATTCACCATAAGTCCTTCTCTATACGAACTGGCTCCTACTGTATTTAAGCTGTATTATAAAAGTGCTTCCCAAAAGGATTACAATGACAACTTTATTGTATCTCCTTCTGGAGCAGGTTACATGTATCCCAGTAAACTTAAAGAAGATGCCCTTGAATTAAATATTAAAAGGTTAAATAATTATATGAAAAATGTAGATCAAAAATATATTTCAATTTTAGATAATTGGTCTTTTGATAATATAGCTCTATGGGATAAGTATACCGTATATCCCAATATACAGGGCATATTTTATTTAAATTATCACAGACAGGACGACTATAAAGGAAAAATACTGTGGAGCAATGGTAAACCAATAGTTTCATGTAGAAATCTTCTATGGTCGAAATTAGAAGGGAACAACACCTTAGTTGAAAAAATTAATTCTTATGCAGATAAAGGATATACTGATATAACTAATCCCAACTCCTATACTTTTGTATATGTACACGCCTGGAGTAAAACTATGGATGATATCGAAAAGGTTATAAGTGAATTAAATAAAAATTCTAAAATAAAAGTGGTTACTCCTGACACCTTTATGGAACTTATAAAAACTAATATTAAACATTGATAATATAAAAGTTTAAGGCAAGACATATTATAATTTAATATCTTGCCTTAGACTTTTAATTTGTAAGTATTTTTTTAAAGAATCCTGAAGTTCTTTTAGTAGATATAGGAAAATATAGCTCTTCAGTATCTTCTGTTATAATTTTAAATTCATATCCCTCATTTTTATAATAATCTATTACTTTAGGAAGAGCAATGCAAGTATTTTTATGCATATAATCACAGTGCATTAAAAGTATAATTGAATTAAGGTTTTCTGGATTAGTGGTAGTCTCTTTAAATATTTTATAAGGAGATGTTTTAGCATTAATTCCATCGGAAGCTTGTATGTTCCAGTCATATATTTTAAATTTATTTTCATGTAATTTCTGTAAAAGTTTATTATTTAAATGTTTTCTGCTGCCGCCTGGAAATCTTATTATATGACTTTCCAATCCTGTAATCTTTTTAACCATATCCCCTGTAATATTCATCTCCTTAATGAAATTATCACTACTCTTATAAATATTACCATATTTATGAGTATAGGTATGAAGCCCTATACTATGTCCCTCACTTGCGATTCTCCTTATTATATTCTCATTATCTGGTATTTGATTTCCTATAACGAAAAATGTAGCCTTTACATTTTTTTCTTTCAATATATTCAAGATATTATTGGTTATATTACTGGGACCATCATCAAAAGTTAGATAAATAATCTTTTTTTCATCGGCACTTATGGATTTTCCTGTATTTTGTTTTGTATTCTCTGCCATAACTATAGTTACATTTAAATTCACCGCTGCAAAAACCATAATAATAAATACTATACTATTTATTATTATGCTATTTTTATATTCCAATCCAATACGCCTACCTCTCTTTTATCTTTTACCCATTGAGACCAGTTGGTATTAAATCCATCCTTGTTTTCTTTTACATATTCATAAAAATCTTTTATAAATTCAGATCTTTCTGAAGAATAACTTCCCGGTTTATAAGAAGGCTTAAGAAGATTTTTTCCTCCAATTAAGACCTGCCTTTCCATTATATCCTCTAAACTTACCTGTTTACCATTTTTCATGATATCATACATCACCATAAAAGTAGTGGTTCTTCCAATACCAGCTTTACAATGAAAGTGCACCCAACTGTCTTTAGGGAACTTTTTTACCAATTTTATAAAATAGTCTACCATTTCATCACTAGGTCTTTCATTGTCAGTAACAGGTATTCTTACATAAAACATTTTATTCTTTTCTACTAACTCTTTTTCACTTTGTACCTTAGTAGGTATAATTTCTTTATTTTTTATGGTAATTGGTTCCTTTAATTTAATACTATTCAATCTCTTAGCTTCATCCTTTAATACTTCTTCCTTTGTCAATCCTTTATTTCCTTTATTTTTCCCATCTTCTCCTAGCCAGCTCACTGCAAAATGATTGATAAATCCATGGGATTCTTCTCTCAAATCTACTATAAATATAGGCATATCGCCTATAGCCTTTTTCATAAGTCCTATATTTTTTGTAGTAAACTGCGCACCCCCTGATTCATTTAATGAAGAAAACCCAGTTAAATTAGGAAGATCGTCATCCTCTTTAATAGTATCTGTGGTCTTTCTAAATCTTTTTGGCATCTCATCTTCTCTCTTAGAATCTATTCTAAGCTGCTCATCTTCATTTTGTGAGTTAAAAATACCTCTAGAATATACTACAGACATTGCCATAAATGATACTGCAAATATAATCAACATAAATATGCTAAATTTTTTCTTCATAAATATATCACCTCTCTTAAAAATTAATAGTTAAATTTAACAGTATGTCTTTTTAATAATTCATATATATCTTTTCAATTTTTCACAAATAATATTACTGAAAGAAATATAAAATTATAAATTATATTTTGAATGAATTTTAAGGAGGGTGTCTCTATGGCTAAAGCAGGTACCAGAAGACCTGATCCGAAAGACCCGCATGGAACTGAAAGCAACAAAAAAACTCACATTAAAAAGAACACTTTAGAACCTGTTCCGGAAATTCAAGGAAAAGCTAAAACCGGAAATAAGAAGACATATTAATTTAGGAGGTTTGAAATAATGCCAAAAGATAGTCAACCTGACAATAAAAAAGCCAGGAAAATGAAAAGTAAAGGACAGACACCTATTACAGAAGAAGCACAAAACCATAATAAAAATTCAAAAAAGCAATCAACAAGGTAAAATATTTTAGATAAACACTTATTTTTTCAATCACCATGGAATTTTCCTCCGCATAAATTATTAATATATTTATTTTATGCGGAGGATGGATATGAATGTTGTATTAACCAATCTGCACTATATATACCTTATTTTTATCTTAGTGATAATCCTGGCTATGATTCTAAAAAGGGATATATCTCTCATATGTATAGTTGGCATTTTTACCCTTGGAATATTCTCAACCCATTCTATATATATATCCATTATACAAATTTTCAATAGTCTCATTTATGCCACTAAAGAACTTATGCCTACCATCTTTATTATTTCCATAATAACTGCCATGAGCAATGTGCTAGTTGTAGTAGGAATAAATAAAGAATTAGTATCACCTTTTAAGAAAATAATTAAATCCTACTGGATGTGCTATTGGATCATAGGTATAGTTATGATGACATTATCCTGGTTTTTCTGGCCTTCTCCTGCAGTAGCTCTCATAGGTGCGTTATTTTTACCCATAGCAAAAAAAGTGGGCCTTCCTCCTATAGGAGCTGCAGTAGCTATGAACTTATTCGGTCACGGTATTGCCCTGTCCAGTGATTTTATAATACAGGGAGCACCTAAACTTACAGCAGATGCAGCAGGAATAGGAGTCTCCAGTGTAATGTCTGCAAGTATTCCATTAACTATAGTAATGGGAATAGTGACTACAGTAACAGCTTTTTATATGCTGAGAAAAGACATAAAAAATAACAAATTGAATACCAGTTTTAATAAAGAAGAAGAAACATATGAAGAAAAAAATGTTATATCCTCCAATATATTTAGAAAAATATTAACTATACTGATTATAGCTATATTTTTAGGAGATATAATAATAATGTATATGTATAAACTCCAAGGTGGAGATGCTACTGCTCTAATTGGAGGAACTTCTCTGTTTATTCTAAGCTTTATTTCAATTATAGCCTATGGTAAAAAATCTTTAGAAAATATTACAGCTCATATTGTAGAAGGGCTTCAATTTGGTTTTAAAGTATTTGGTGTGGTTATTCCTATAGCAGCATTCTTTTATCTGGGTGATTCAGCCTTTATTGAAATATTCGGTAAAGTGTTGCCTCAATCTTCTCACGGAATAGTTAACGACCTTGGAATGGCTCTTTCAAATATAGTACCTTTAAATCCGCTGTTGGCTTCTGGAACTTTAACTGCTGTAGGTGCCATAACAGGATTGGACGGCTCTGGCTTTTCAGGAATATCCCTGGTAGGATCCGTAGCCAAATTATTTTCTACTGCAATAGGCGGAGGAATAGCTACGTTAACAGCCCTAGGTCAAATAGCAGGTATATGGGTTGGTGGAGGAACTATAATTCCTTGGGCAGTAATACCTGTCGCTGCCATATGCAAAGTAGATGCCTTTGAACTAGCCAGAAGAAATCTAAAACCTGTGATAATCGGTTTACTTGTAACTACTTTATGTGCAGCATTTTTGATATAATGTATAATAGATGAAATTGGTTTAAGAATTAATGTATTTACCATAAATATAACTTAATATACTTTTGTATACTATTGATAATTTTACGGTTATAGTGTAATATTGATACTGCATTTAGCCGCACATATTTCACTTATTATCTACTTTAAGATAATCAAATTACACTTTATATAAGTATAATGAAAGTGATTTTTTAAAATATGCTTGAATATCCATTTATCCAAACGCTGACATTGCTAATACTCCTATCTTTTTCAAAAGGAAGTAAACATTGTTACACGTTTGGATAAGTTTTTCTAAAGTTCAGATGGAGAAGAAGTATTCCTCATATACAAACTTTGCCTGAACCTCTGAATTACTTGATATTATAAATTTTCATATTTAAACAAGTTGACTTAAAACAACTTAAATGATATAATTTAATACTACATTGGCTTACTGCTATATGTAGTATTAAATTATCAACTTGGGGGCGTAATTGGTTTCGACGGGGGTAAGATGTGTTTGAGAAGCGAGTCGAGGGAATCCTGTGGGCCCGCGTTAAAAAACTATGGGGTTTAAATATAAACGAAAACGATAATTTAGCATTAGCTGCCTAATATAGCAGCTCGTCAGCCTAAGATTCCCACGACTTAGGGTCTGGCGTCGACAGTGGGGAAACGAGTCCAGGAAAGCTTTGACCTGGAAACGGAATTTATGAAGCTACTGAACTTAGAAGCCTGTCCTTAGGCGTCTAAGAGAGGGAATTCTAAAATAAGGACTGCACTCGGAGATGCTCAAATGTTTCTGCTTTCGGACAGGGGTTCGACTCCCCTCGCCTCCACCAGTAAAACCCACGATAAATGATACATACAACCGTACTGAATTCAGTACGGTTTTTTTGTATGAGAAAAGGGGCTGTTGCACAACTAATAAATAAAAGTTAGGGTGCAGCAGCCCTAATTTCATGCAAAAAATAAAATGCAGGTCCAGAAAGACCCGTAAGTGTTGTAGAATTGAATTATGCGAAAATTCGAAACCCAACAAAAGAATTATACCGAATTTGATGGATATTATCAATTGGTTTTGCCCTTAGATTTTGAAAAGATAATACCAGAGGATGATTCAGTTAGATTGCTAAGCCATATTACAGAGGAGTTGAATTACGAAAAGTTATACAAGGCGTATACTCCCACGTGGGGAGAAAATTTGCGGTCGAGCCTAAAATCCTATTCAAGATACTTGCATATGCTTATGCTGAAGGTATCTATTCAACCAGGAAAATTGAAACTGCTTGCAATAGAGATGTGAATTTCATGTGGCTACTGCAAGGATATAAAGCTCCGGATCACTCAACAATAGCAAGATTTCGCAAAGGTTATCTGGGGAAAGCCGTGGAGGACCTATTCTATCAACAGGTTAAGTATCTACATGACCTTGGAGATATCCAATATGAAAATCTTTTTGTAGATGGGACAAAAATTGAAGCTAATGCTAATAGATATACATTTGTTTGGAAGAAATCCGTCAACAAAAATGAAACAAAAATGTTTGTAAAAATACTCAAATGTATTGAAACAATCAATCTTGAGTATATAACTAACTTCGCAATTACAAAAGAAACGCTGCTGGATGACATAGAAAAGGTATTGAATTATCTTGAGGAAAAGCGTCAGCAGGATAAGATAGAGTTTGTCCATGGTATTGGAAAGCGAAAGACAAAGCTCCAAAAGCTCAAGGAAGAACTTGAAAATTACTATGAGCGTCAGAAAAAATATAATACTCATAATCAACTGTTTGATGGAAGAAATAGTTATTCGAAGACAGATCCTGATGCAACTTTCATGCATATGAAAAATGACCATATGCGAAACTCACAACTAAAACCAGGATACAATGTTCAGATTGGCGTTGAAAGCGAGTATGTCATAGGAGTTGGAGTGTTCCAAGACAGGAGTGATGCTACCATATTGATTTCTTTTCTTAAGAATCTACAATCAAATCTTAGAGCGACTTATCAAAATGTAATTGCAGATTCTGGATATGAGAGCGAAGAGAATTATTTGTATTTAGAAAAGAATACTGAGAATTACTACATAAAGCCTCAGACATATGAGAAGTGGAAGAAGAAAAGCTTTAAGAACAACATAAGCAAACGGGAGAATATGACCTATGATTAAGAAAAAGACGAGTATATCTGCCACAACGGGAAACACTTACTACCTATTGGTATAATGTATAGAACATCAGCAACTGGATATAAATCAAAAATAACTATATATGAGTGTGATGATTGCAGTTCATGTAAATTTAAGCCCAAATGCACTAAAGCTGCAGGAAATCGACGGATGCAAGTATCCAAAACCTTTGTTAAAAAACGCCAAATATCCCTTGAAAACATAACTTCTTCCAAAGGAATTCTACTAAGAGTTAATCGCTCAATACAAGTTGAGGGTGCTTTTGGTGTTCTCAAAAATGACTATCAATTCAATCGATTTTTGACACATGGCAAAAGCAGTGTGAAAACTGAATTTATACTGCTTTGTTTTGCATATAACATAAATAAGTTACACTCAAAAATACAAAATGAAAGATGTAGAATGCATCTTCATAAAATCAAGTCTGCCTAAATTCTAAGAAAAAATTTATAAAATAAGGGAAGCTTTATTAAGTTCGTCCAAAAAAAATAATCCAAGAAGGGAGATTTTTTTACATCTCCCTTTCTCGGATTATTTTTTATTTTAATGCTAAAAAGTGGCATCGCTAACTATTTTAAAGTAGTTTTGCGACAGCCCCTTATATTTTTAAAGGAAATTGTTAAGTTGGCAGAAGAGAAAGGATGGAAAATAAAAACTCAAAAAGGTTCACATATGCATTGAAATTGTGCTTATTTGATTTATATCAAGATAAAGAAGGCATACCTGAAGCAACTAAAATGAATAATGCAAAATTAAATAATACTCAAGTAGTTATACTTGTAAAAGTTGAATTAAAAAAGGTTATAAGAGAATATGATAATAGGACTGTTAAAAAGACTTTAACAATACCTTCATGGCTTAATACAGAGGCTGAAAAGGCACATTTGAATTTTTCGCATGTTCTTCAGGAAGGATTGAAAAGGCAATTGAATATTAGTGAATAAGAGTCTGGTCCTCGGGCTCTTATATTTTGTTAACAAAATAAATAAAAATTGTGAAACAAATCTGGTACATATTTAGTATAAAAGAGAACATACATAGGTATGTGTAAAATAAAATAGAAATGATAAAAGCTAATTTTTATTTTTTAGGGAATAACTAAATAATAAGAGACTTCATAGAACATAAAGTCTCTTAATTTTACATTGTTTGTTTTATGCTGCTTATTATAAAAGTTTTAAGTATGTCCATTTAAACAATCTTGGAACTTTTATAAATATTGTACAGGCCTAAACAAAAGATATTTATACATTGATCTACAGGCAATTTCTTTGGTTCTAGGGTTATCTGTTTCGTTATAGTATTATGCCTTACGGGTGTTATCAAAGATGCTGTAGACTTCTTAAATATCCCTTTCCCACTTATTTGGGGGAGCCAAGAAAGGCTTCCTCTTTATGATGCATTTATACCGCATGCTGTTTTCTTATTCCCTGTAAATGCAATAACTGTAAATACAACCGCCAGAATCAGAAGTATAATAATGGAGAATAACATAGCGCCTTGAGTTCTGGTAAGTGTCCGGGATGATGTAAAAATTGCTCCTCCTGCTGTTACGAGGTATGGACAGATTGTCATACCTGCATTCTGCATACATGTTGCAATGGAAACAGCCATACCTGAAGAAGCCTGTGAAACAGCTCCTCCGGCACCGTTCAGGATACATGGCATACAGATTGAAAATGCCAGTCCACACATAAACGCTCCAATGTAAGACATTGAAAGATTTGGTGCATATGTCATAATCAAGAATGACACCGACAGAAGCACACATCCAGCGGTAAGTGTGAGTTTTTTACAAATATCCGACACCTTGCCAAAGATGAATCCCATAACAAATCCGCCCAGTGCGAAGCATGCCAATGAATAACCGGCTGCTACGGTATCACCAAGCCCACGCTCTGTAATGAGTGATGACGCGAAATTTGCGTAGGTCTGTGCACCAGACATATATACAAAAAACGCTACACACCAAACCCACATCATAGCCGTTGGCTGGAATTTCGCCTTTTCATTCGGTGTTTCAGCCTTAACCAGCTGCTTGTATGGAATACATACAAGGGCTGCAATCAGAGATAGAGTTGCAATCAAGTGGACCAAAAATGCAATATTCCAGCTGATTCTTCCAAGATATCCAGATACCAGTGAGAAAAATAGTGCTCCCAGCATCTGGAATGAGGTCATGTTTCCCATAACCTTTGCCCTTTCTGCAGGATCCTTGAAATTTTCAACTACTAGTGCTGGACAGAGCGACTGAATAATACCAACACCAACACCGAAGAGAAGACGCATTATTAAAATCGTTCCCAGACTGCTCATGAAGTAAGGAAGTGTTCCGCCTACCAGCCAGAATATAACACCAGCAATCATCAGTGTTTTCTTCGGAATAGAATCCATCAATTTACCGCTAATCAGTGTCACCAGAATAACGACCAAACATGGAGCTGAAATCAAGTAAGCAACTACTTTTGTCTGACCAGCCTCTGGGAAAGCGGCAGCAATACTTGCCACGTTACTTGCTACAGCAATAGCACCCATCATCAGGATTGCACACAGGTAAATACCAATTTTTACTTTCCCATTATTATTTTTTCCCATCTCTCATTTTCCTCTCATTTTCTTATTATTATGCAAAATGATAGTATCTAATCTTAAATATCCAGTGCACGATAGTAACCGTTTGTAACTGCCTCAACAACACGACCCGGTTTAATACAGTCGCCTGTTTGAAATACACGTGGTGCTGCGTTATAGAAGCTGTCTGCAACTGCACGGTCAGCTTTCATACCTGCTGCTAACAAAATGCTGTCAGCCTCAAAAGTAACTTCACCATCGGTCGTCTCACAGGCAAGTCCTTCAGCTGTAACAGCCTTTGCTTTTGTATTTACATTAATTTTGATATTGCTGTCACGCATTGCTATTATCATTGCATTTTTATGCATAAAGTAAGCATCTGCTGCCCAGTCGCCTTTCATCTCAACGATTGTAACATCCTTTCCAAGGCTATCCAGGTAAATTGCACATTCGCATCCAACAAGACCGCCGCCAAGGATAAGAACCTTCTGTCCAAGTGCAGGAGTTGGCTGATGAAGAGCTTCAAGACCAACAACTTTCTCATTATCAATTCCAGGGATTGGTGGAACAATCGGTTTAGCGCCAATAGCTGTAATAATAACATCGGCATTTTCTGCTGCTGCCTGCTCAGCAGTAAGTTCTGTATTCAAACGAACATCGACGCCTGATTTCTCCAAACGTCCCTTTAATACTTTTACAAAGTTGAACATATCCTGCTTAAAAGGAATATATTGTTCAGAAAGAAGCTGTCCGCCAAGTTTACTGTTTTTCTCATAAAGAGTAACAGAATGACCACGATCAGCTGCTGTAATAGCTGCCTCCATACCGCCTGGGCCACCACCAACTACGATAACTTTCTTTGGCGTTGTGGCCGGGAATGCATGCTTATTTTCAAGCTCATTACCAATAACCGGGTTAAACGCACAGCAAAATGTTCTGTTTGTTAAATAATTGAAGAAACAGGTGTAGCAGCGGCAGCAACGAGTAATATCATCTGCATTTCCTGAAAACGCTTTCTCTGGAAAATATGGATCAGCGAGTGATTGACGTGCAACCTGTATGATATCTGCTTTTCCTGAAGCAATAATTTCTTCCATCATGTCCGGATCATTTAGTCCGCCTAATGTGGCAACCGGGGTCTTAACATGCTTTTTAATCTCAGACGCAAGATATACGTTATATCCATGTTCAATAAACATAGATGGGTGAGTAAATGTAAATACCTCCGGGTCTTCATGAATACCAGCAGAAACATGGATAATATCGACCTTCCCATCCAGCATTTTGGCCATCTTAATGCCCTCTTCGATTGTGTATCCATCTTTCGTATACTCTGCTCCACTCATACGGAATTCAATTGGATAATTAGGTCCAACAGCTTCACGTATTTTTTCTATTACCAGCAGTGAGAAACACATACGATTCTCCAGACTGCCTCCCCATTTATCTGTTCTGTGATTCATCGTTGGAGAACTGAACTGACCAAGCAGCCATCCATGACCACCGTGGATAAGTACCATGTCAAAGCCAGCTTCTTTCACCAGTTTTGCACCCTCAGCAAAACAATCTGCGACTCTGTAGATGTCCTCATCTGTCATGCTGCGAACCTGAAGTCCTTCTGGATTTACTTCATCATTCGGCCCAATTAATGTGCCATCAGCATTGCTATGACCACGGGCATTCCCATATTTTCCCCCGTGGGCGAGCTCCATTACTGCATTACAATTGTGACGATGCATAGCGTTGGCAGCTTCCTTAAGTGAAGGGAGAGACATTACATCATAGAGTTTTATTTCTTTCGTGTGTGTACGACCAATGGCATCTACAATACCAAGACCAATAGCTACACTAGCAAGGCCACCGCGTGCACGATTTTCATGAAATGCGATTTCTTCTTTCCGCATATTGCAGTCTGTGTCTAATTCTGGATTGGACATCGGCGCACCAAAAATTCTGTTTTTAAAAGTAACTCCATTAATCTTAATAGGACTTGCAAGATGTGGATAATATTTGTTCTTCATAGCTTTTTCCTCCTCTTTTTATCTGAATTTGATAATTTTTTGACAACTTAAGTATATATGATAAAATTAAAACAAAAAAGAAGAAAAATCATTGTATCAGTACAAGCAAAAGGTTGTATACAAGAGAGCGTTTCGTAAATATTGGCGATTTTTAATCATAATTGTGCTATTTTCTACAAGAAATTTATTGTATAGTGTGCTATGATTTAATATATGTAAACGATATTTAAAAAAAGTTATGAAGGAGGATGAGTTATGACATTTAGACAAATGGAGGTCTTTATAGCAGTATGCGAGTGCAAAAGTATCAATAAGGCATCTGCGGTATATCATGTGTCCCAGCAAGGCATATCCAAAATAGTTCGAAAATTAGAAGAAGAGCTGGGATGCCAACTGCTTTACAGAGATACCAATGGAGTATCCCTCACGCAATATGGCGCGTATTTTTTGGATGAATGTCGTATTATTTTAGAGCGAAAAAGATATATGTATTCCCATATTTCTCAGATAAAGGATGTTCCTCAGGAAACTATTTTTCTTGGTATGGCCTTTGGAGTAGTTTCTGTACTGCCTTATAAACTGATTACTGATTTTGAGAATATACATCCACATGTGAATATTGAATATACAGATCATGCAGACTTTTATCTGGAAGAACTTTTGAAAAAAGACGAATATGATTTTTGTATTACAATTGGTGTCATGAATACAGACCGCTTTTCTGCTGAATGTTTAATTCAAGAACAGACATATCTGTGTATTCCGTGGACACACGAATTATACCGAAAAAAACATATCCAGATGGATGATTTGAAATGTCAAAGATATGCCATGTTCAGTACACAATTTCACATCCGCCACAATTTTGTTGCGGCTTGTCGAAATGCAGGATTTAACCCAATCATTGATATATCCTCTAGTGATTTCAACTCCTTAAGAGAGATTGCAGAACATAACAATCTTCTGTTTGTTGTTCCGGCACATACCATACGCCCGGATGATCCCAAGCTCAGATATTATAAATTCCCGGATGATAACTTTAGCTGGGATGTATATTTCGTAAAGAAAAAAAACAAAGAATTGACTGAAAATATGTTGGCATTTTATCGATATATAAAAGAACAACTTCCTACACTCAATAATCATCAGAGTACAATAACTTTTCAGGATCCCAATGAATGAGATTCCAAATAAAAATTCATCATACAGTACATATTCGACGAAGTAGTTTTTAGGGACATATTTCAAGGATTTACTATTTAGATACAAAGCATTAAGTTTAATGAACTATTAAATTTGCATTAAAAAAATATATAAGTAACCGTAAAAAAATAACGTCTATATTTAAAAAGTTTATTTTACTAATATTATAGATATAAAAAAGGAGGTAATCTGTAATGAAAATAAAACGTATTTTAAAAACATTGACAAGCATTATACTAATAATCATTTATTATGGAATAATCATCTAGTGTTTGCTGTTGACGGAAGTAAAGCAAAAGTCCCAAATTCTGATGAAAATAGAGCATTTTTTGGAGAATGTGGTAATAATCATTCCAAAGGTCAAGTAAGAGCTTTGGTAAGTAGTATATTTGATGTATTTAATCATTTCTTTTTAGATTTGCAAATAGATTCTATTAAAACAAGTGAAAGTGAGCTAGCAAAGAAAAATATTAATGCCATAAGAAAGATACTGCCGAATACAAATTTTATTGTTGTATTTGACCGTGGATATCTGTCAATAGAATTAATTCACTTTTTAGAGGAAAATGGAGTTCAGTATTTGTTTAGACTATCCAGCAATGATTATAAAAAAGAACGGGAGTTTATGATTACAGAAGATGAAGTTGTAAAGCTTATGCATACAAATCCAAGGTTAACAAAAATAAAAAAGAATCATCCTGAAATTGTGGAGGAATTAAGGTCAAAAAAGTATACTTCATCGAGGATTGTTTTATCTAAATTACCATCTGGAAATGAACTTGCACTGATGACAAATCTCCCAACTGAATTCAGTGGAAAAGAAATAGAGAATCTATATTTTAAGAGATGGGAAATTGAAAAAAAAATATCATACCCTGAAGAATAAAATGAAGCTAGAAAGTGTTAAAGGAAAAGCAGCATTATATGTATACCAAGACTTTTGGGCACAAATAGTTGTTTACAACATGATACAGGACGTCTTACATTCATCAAATAAAACTATAGAAAAAGAAACAGAGAAGCGTAAATATAAGTATCCTATCAGGATCAATGAAAATATAGCGATAGGACTATTTAAAGAAAAATTTATAAAATTGTTAATTGAACCAAATGATAGAATTAGAGAGGAAAAATTAATCCAATTACAAAATTCATAGAAAAATATGTTGTTCCCATAAGAAATCTTAAAAGTCAAGATAGGAAGCATAATATTTCTAACAAATATCAGAATAACCACAAAAGTAGTTTTTAAAAGAGCAAAAAATCTATCTTTATTGAAATAGGATATTTATCCATAGTTACTTTAGCATCCATACTTTGTAAAAATGTTTGTGTCTTATTCATAACTCTATCCCCTTGCAATGTCACAGAGAGATTACTTCCATCGCTGTTTTTCCATCTATATGTTATAGTTTTAGTATCTCCATCGCCTGTGGAAGATTCCTCTGTACCCTCCCCTAAAATTGTTTTGACCTGTTCATAAGTCATGCCTATTTCAATCTGCATAAACTTATCATAACTATATTTTTTGTCCTCTACTTTAGGCCTTGCAGAGCTGTTATTATTTTATGCTTCATAAAATAATTTCTCTGGTCTTCTCCACAATGCGGACACTTTTTAACACTCTTTGCAATATCCGCACCACAAGCTTTACATTTTATTAGATTTTTATTTTCCACTATAATTCCCTCCCCCATTTATGTATATTTTATTTAATTGTAACAATATAGTAACAATTTGTCCATATTTAGACATAAAAGTGAAGCCTACTAGAAAAATCTCTGGTAGGCTTGGAGCATATATTGGGTTGTAAATAATAAACTCAGGAATGTTGACTTCATAAGTATATGATATACTATTTTACATATATTGTAAATATATTTTAAACCTAAAGCTCTCTTTTGTTTTAAATACAATGAATTGGATATAATGGTTAATACCATAAGAATATTTTTATATTTTACTCATTATGTATTAGTATTACCTCAATAAAAGCTCTGGCAAATACCAGAGCTTTTATTAAATTATATTGGTTATAAAAAATTAAATAAGGATATTAACCTTATAAATATATAATATATAATTTTGCAATATGTTCAAATAAGCTATAAGCCAAAAAATATAGTGGCCTGTTAAGACCACTAAACTCAATTCTGTACTGTTTGTACAGTGCTTTGAATAGTAGATATTTGTTGTCAGAGCTGTGCATTTTGAGCTTCCAACTGACTTTTCTCTGTAGCAAGTTGGCTTATCTGTACCTGAAGCTGAGATATCTGCTCTAACAGAGCCTTTTGACACTGGTTCCTTTGTTCCTCTGGTGCCTTTGAATCAAACACCATTTCTTGAATAGTATCATCAATTACTTTTTCTAATTTAGGTGTAATAGTTATTTTAAATGCTGCCAATCCTTCTTTAATACTTTCCTTAGCTTTTTCTTTCCTTTGCTCTAAAGGCAATTGAGATGATATTGCTAATTGTTGAGCTGCTTTAGTGGACTTAATTCCTAACTTATCTATTAGGTCTAATATGCCAGTGGCCCTGCTCACTTTATTGCTTAAAGGAAATAAGAAACCTACGGAGCCACATACCCCTATAATAACAACTATAGTTATAATTATTTGATAGATATTCATTACACATTCCTCCTATTTTTTTATATTAAAAAAAGAACACTTTAATGCTCTCTAATTTGTCAAAAATATATCACAAGTAGAAAGATCCAATTGTCCCGATATGGATCTACCCCATGCTTTTTGTAGTTTAGTTACAGCTTAAAAAGTTGCTTCATTATACAACATTTGGATATAGGAATTTTCCTTTAGATATCCATATTGTTCTAACTTCTGTTGAATCCATAAAACTAAATGAGATTTAGTAATATCCTGAATTTCTTTTAATGCTGCAAGTGTATTTTTACCTGTTACTCCATCTATAACTAACCCTGCATTATAATCAATATTCAAGTTATATTGGAGGAATTTAATTTGCTCTTTTAAAATATCATTATTTGGTGTGGAAGGTTGAAAAATTTTAGGAAGTACTTCTGCACTCATACCTATTCCAGTATCTGAAACACTTATAGTTATCTTTGTCATTTTTATAACATTCAATTATGTATACTGCCATTTTGCTTATTATATTTTATAGCATTATCAATTAAATTTAAATCATCCATATATATTCCAATGACATCTTTCCCAATTCATCATTTCGATTAACTTTATCTACTTTACTAAATTCACCCTTTTGAATGCTTCCTACTGAATTCTTCATTATATATATCTGGTTAGCCTAGAAAAATAAAAGATTCCAACAACTATACCAAGCATCAGCGTCAAAAGACCTGTACCATAAAACAATTTTTTTATATTACTGTAAAATAACTTTTTTTCTTTAATTGAATACTCCAGTTCCAAAATTGCTGATATATTGTTTCTATATTTGATTGGTGAATAAAAGTATTAAACTTGTATCATTCAGAACAAAGTTGTATTAGAGTATATTTGTTCTGTAAACTAAATCATTTTTAAATTATGTTGTTTTGCATATTCCTCAAGCTTATATTTCATTTCATCGCCCCTTAAATTTCCAACATATTAATTAAAATTCTGCACATCATATTTTTATAAGGTTATATCAATATATTAGATTAATAATATCTAACCTTGTGTGTAAACTAGATACTATGCTTATATATTGTTTATTTCTCTTTATACCGGGGATGGATAATCCCCGGTGTTTAATTCTGCTTGAAATTTCAATTAATCTATATTAAATTCTCTGTATAATAAATCCAATTTTGGACACGCTATTTATTAAAGTATTATTTTAATTTCTACTTTTCAATAATACAGTGTTCAAAACATTTATTCATTTTTTAATGTAATTATGAAATAAGAAAAATGCCAATTAATACAGGATTCTTTCTTTTACATCAAAGGTACCTACGGACTTTTTTACAGTATTCCAAGTATTCTTTGCCATAAATCTTTTTCAAAGAATCCTCTTCACGAAGAACTTGGCGATTAAAAAGCCAGAAACCTGCAATTAAGTACAACAATAATATCCAGTTTGAGAAAATTAGAAATACTCCAAGCAGTATAAACCCAAAAGCAACGTAAATAGGATTGCGACTAATTGCAAAAATACCTGTTGTTATTAGATCACCTGGTTTTTCTTCATCTATTCCGACTCTAAAGCTTTTTCCAAAGGAAATCAAGCTTAACAGAAATAATAAGAGTCCTATCACACATAACACTACACCAATCCAGCCAACAATCTCATTGTTAAACAATTCTGTTCCTACTTCAGGCAAGTTCAGAGCACTTGTAAATACAAGATAAAAGAAAACCAAAACAAATGGGATAATAATGAAGTCTTTTTTGTCTATCTCACCAAATTTTATAGCTTTAATACCCATTTTACGTAATAGAAAAACACGACATAAAATCATTATCACAAGTAAGATTATAGTTATAACCGCAAAATATCCCTGCATAATTATCGCTCCTTTTTGTTCGCTATAATTTACTTTACCATTCTTATTATTAACTATCACTAATTACATAATGCACCATATTATTCAATTTTCAAAAAAACAATTTATTTTACTTAGTATTCTGATAGGTAAGGTTTTGAAACTATCTCCACCTTTTCCCCCAGTTAACACCGTACGTGAGAGTTTCCAACTCATACGGCGTCCCATCAATATTTACTTATTTGCTATACATCACAATTTCCAACCATTTTACGAAGAGTGTTTATTTTTCTGATTTGGTATTTATCAAGTTTTAGTATATTTTTATATCTCTCTATGGTTTCTGCTACTGTAGCATGTATTAATTTGTGTATTGCTTCACTAACGATTATTAGATTTTTATATTTATCCGTTCCACCTTTTCCTTTAGGAATTTTATGGTGTACTTCGATTTCTCCATGTTCTAGTACCTTGCCTGTTATACCACATTTTCCATTTTGGCTTATATATAACGATATCCTATTATCATTAAACTCTACTGTAGCACCCCTAATTGGGTTTTCTGTAATATATCTCAGTAGTTTGGCATTGTACCTTTTTAGATTTTCATGTATTTTATTTCTTCCTTCAACAGTATAGCTATTTACACCTATTGGAAAGTTTAACGGTGGTTTTGTAGTTATTCCTGCAATCGGGTACAATGTCATTTTTGCTATACTTACTTCTTTGAAGTTATATTTTCCATAGAGTTTTTTATATGCTTCACTTTTGAAACCTTTTTTAGTAGATAAACCTCTTAATCTGTTATAAATAACTCGATTGACCAAATAGGCTATTTTGCTAAAATCTATGTTAACTTCTGTTGCCACTTTATAGTAATTATGCATTCCAAGAACAGTTGCATTGTACTTGCTTGCTACACTTGCATTTGCTCTTTTCTGTATTTGTTTTACTCTATCTATTAATGTCTTTCTTATTCTTTCCTTCGCTTTATCACTAACATTTGATGTTATAACATGCTTTTTATTTTTTGATTTTAGTTTGAATTTAAAGCCTAAGAATTCAGAGTATTTTTGTTTTAGGTTAACTATAGACGATTTTTCTTCATTTATTTCCAGCCCTAATCTCTCTTTTAGCCACATTGTCACAGCTTTAAATATCTTTTTAGCATTATTATAGCTTCTACAGAATAGCTTAAAATCATCTGCATATCTTACTATATAAACTTCTTTTAATTTACTTCTTTTCAATGCTTGATATTTAAAGATTTCTCGTTTGTAAGGAAATTTGCTTTTGAGTGTTTGCCATTGGTTACTAATCCACCAATCTAATTCATTTAGAACTATATTTGAAAGCAATGGTGATAAAATTCCACCTTGAGGTGTACCTTTATTTGGTATCCCTACCCCTTTAATTTCTGCTTTTAACATTTTGGATATTACACATAGTAGATTTTTATCCTGTATACCCATTGTCCACATTTGTTTCAACAACTTACTGTGATTTACATTATCGAAGAAACCCTTTATATCAATATCTACGACGTATGTTAGTTTATTTATATTTGCCAATGAGTAAGTTCTGGCTATAGCATGATGTGTACTACGATTGGGTCTAAAGCCATAACTATCTTTATGAAACTTAGCTTCACATATAGGTTCTAAGACTTGTTTTATACATTGCTGTATTATTCTATCCTCAATTGTAGGTATACCCAAAGGTCTCATTTTACCATTGGGCTTGGGTATTTCCACTCGTCTAACCGGTTGAGGTTTGTAGTTAATAAGTCTCTCCCTAACATATATTGCTAATTCATCAGGGTTTTCCTCTCCAATATCCATTATTGTATTTGTGTTAACACCTTGGGTTTTACTTCCCTTATTCTTCTTTATGTTTCTGTATGCTAGGAAAATATTTCTTTCATCGCAAATTAAAGTTAGCAGGTTTTTAAATTTCTTACCTTTATTACTTTCCTCATATAACGTGTCAAAATATTTTTGCATATCATAATATTCGCTGTTTCTCAATTTTTGTCTTTTCTCGTGCTTTTTCTTTAAGGTTGTCATTAGTCGGTTAGTAACTCCATTTCTGAAATTTTAGCCTCTTTTAGTCATACTCGAACCTAATGATTATTGTGATTATTTGCTTTAATGTAAATATTGACTAGAGCCTATCCCTCCATTAATTATTATCTTAATTTCATAGGTACTGTGGCTCTACTTTCACATTGATTAAGATAAGTTATATCTATTTAAGAGAATTTCCCTATCAACATTTCATTGGAAATAAGTCCTTCATGTTCAACGCTTACCACGTTCCAATAATTTTATCTTTTCATATATCATTAGGTGTTTCCTATAAGCCTATTCAAACAATAATGCCTATAACATTATAAGGTTTTTCATAACGCGAAATCTTACTCAACCTCTTGGACACTATATTTGTAGCAATAACATTTCTATTATTCAAATTTTTAGACCCTTACAATCAGTCATTCGTCAGATACTTTCTTTATTTTGTATCATACTCACCATAGATATTTTATAGACTCCCGACCTATCATACACTTGACCACCTCTGGTTCACATTTCCTCAGCATAATCCGTTAGGGTGTACTCTCAGCCGACTTCAACGAGCTATCTGACACTTCAATGCTTATTCATTAAATGCCAGTCGTAGATTAGAGAAAGCCCTTCAAAGCGTTACCTCATCATTTGACTTTTCAAACTATCAGTTCTCCTAGGGAAATTAAGCGACTCCCTAGTGCCTAAGCTTTTCACTTAGGAACGTGTCGCACTCGCATAATTTTTATAATGTGTCCTAAACTATTTATAAAATCATTTAGATATATGACTGTAATGGCCTTAACAGACATTGTTAATTATTAATAGCAAAGAATATTAATGATAGTATTCCAATAACTATAATACTAATAATAATCCTTGTAAGTAAATTTCCCTTTGTTAATTGACTTAAATCACCTATCTGTGAACGATTTACTGAATCAGCCAAGTTAGCCATTGAATTTTTTTTATATTCTTCCATCTTACGTTTATCTTCTTTATCCATAATTTTACCCCCATAGTATTAATGAGTTTATGATTCCAATTATATGAATGTTTATAATTTGAGAGGATTTAATATTTACACATCTTAACAAATTCAACTGGATGCTGAATAATTTTTGATGTTTCCTCTACAGAATAACCCTCTGCAAGATAGTGCCTTGCTATAACTGCCATAGATTCTCCTATCTCTATAATATGATGGTCTGGATCATAAATCCGAACAACCCGTTGCTGCCACTCATGTTTCTTAGGTGGATGAACATATTCAATATTCTTGTAATCCTCTATTTTTTGCATAAATGCATCAAAATCATCTACTTCAAAATACAATTCCATATTGTTTGATTTCTCTATAACAGATTCAACCGGCAAACCTGTAAGCCATGTAAAATCCTCTTGTATTGCAAACCCACCACTAAATGTTATGTTTCGTCCTAAGTCAAGAACAACTTTTTGATCAAAAAGTTCCTCATAAAACTGCCTAGAAACATTCACATTTTTAACCGCTAACAGTGCCAATTTAAATTCCATACTAATCCTCCATCATACAAACATATACATAATTTTTCTTGCAAACAAATTTACACTTACCATATCTTTTTAAAATAATAATATCGTCTAATATATCCACTTACAGCATCCTACTTATTTCATTTATTAATTTAATTATATAAGAATTACAGAATATTGTTAAACGCTTTATTTTAGATTGATTATAATAATCTTATCTTCAATAATATATTTTATTCTGCCATCATCACAATTAACAATAGTATTTGTATTTAATAGAGAGAATATAGAATTATATAAACTCTGCCAATCATCAAAGCCCCGCCACCTGTGGGTTTCCACCGGCAAGTGGCAGGGCTTTTGCGTTCAAAACAAGATTCTATCTTTTTAAGTAATAGCAGCTTTTCCAAATTAAAAGCAAAGAACCTGTTGACTACCTTTATATCATTAACATATGATATAAAGGTAGAATTTCAAGAGGGATTTATTATGTCATTAAACCATGTGATTCTGGGGCTTCTAAACGGAGAACCATTGACCGGATACGAAATCAAAAAAATAATTCAGAATACACCTTTTATGTATTGGTCTGAGAACAATAACCAGATATATAAAGCATTTGTTGAATTATTGGACGAAGGCTTTGTTACAAAAAAAGTGCAACACCAAGACGAGTGCTTTTTTATGATAATATTATTTTAAGGAGTCTAAACTTATACTATCTTGTGGTAGTTGCATTTAAGTTTTAAGTATCCTGCAACTACAGACACCAGTTTACATTTATGCTTAGGGGGCATACTTTATAAACTACTAATTCAGCATTGGTACTTGTCCACTAAATGTACTTATAATTATAAGTAGTATTTGTTACAACTTAATGGCATAATGATTAACTATTTGTGAACAGATTTTATTATCTTATCACTTTATACGCTAAGGTAACCAGTGTATCACTAGTAATATTTTACACGCTAATTCTTAAAATTTCCTTAAAACAATCAAATAATAAAATAAGCACCTCAATGCTAAGTGCTTATTTTCAGTATTATTTTAAGGGTTCAGTAAATATATAACTTATAATAGTTGCATTTAAATTTAAAGTGCCCTGCAACCACAGACACTGGCTTAAATTTATACATCATGGGAAACTAATTTTAAGCTATTTACACTATTTATTATATACGGTATTTGTTACCAAACAATGTCATATATAATAACTATCTGTGAACAATATAAAAAAATAGACATCCTGAATAAAGGATGCCTGCTTTACGTGTAAAGAGTTTATTTTTATATTAGATTTAGAGTGGTTGGCTGCATCCATATTTAAAGTACCCTGTAAACACAAACACAGCCTTATGTATCCTCAATGCCCAGGGGATATTATAATATTATACATGCCTTATTGTGTATTATATACATCAATTGTTACTATGTTATTTTGTACAGGTTAAATAAATATTTACACATACCAAAAGACACCTGAACTTAATCAATTGCCTCAAAAACTACATATATTTTAAATACTTTTGTACATAGAGAAACAAGTACCACTTTATTATTTCAGGTACTTATTTCTCTAATAGGTCACAATGTATGTGATAAAGATTTAAACTTCGGAGATTGTCACCAATTGCATTGCAATAATAGCAACATATAATATATACTAACATATATTATAGCTAATGTACATACTCTTGTATATACATTAGCTATATTTTAAAAAGTCTTTATGAATATAAACAACTATTTTATATCCACACATAATAAAAAATAAGCACCTAAAATAACCAGTGCTTATTTTCACAATTTATTTTGAAGATAATAATATTAACAATATTATTTTTTATTTCCTCTAAGGCTATTTCCTTAGGACACTTATTATTATATATGGTATTTGTTACAATTTAATGTTATATTTATTAACTATTTATAAACAAAATAGACACGGTCTTAATAGTGCCTATCCTTAATTCCTGAATAATTCCTAATATTTTTGCTATCTATACTTTGCACTAAAAAATACCATACTCCTCTTAATTGAATAGTATAGTATTAATGTATATCTTCATGAATTTACAAAAGTCGATAATTACGGTAAGGTAAAATTTCAGGATAGAATGTATTCCCCAAATCTTACAAAAAGACAATAGAATAGACAACTAGCAGATGAATAATGTATACAAAAACATTGCTTATAGGCATGGAGAATTCACAGAGCAATATCATACAAGAATGATACGACAATTTGTGATACACTGATTATCAGATAGTTAGGAAAGAGGGTGCATTCTTGGGAAAAGAAGTAAGAACTGTGAAATTCGATTCAGATTTAATGATGGAAGCTTATCATTTTCAAGGGATTATGCAAAAATTCCCCAACCACTTTCATGAGTATTATGTGATTGGATTTATTGAAAACGGCCAACGGTATCTATCCTGTAAAAATGAGGAATATACTATAGCACCTGGAGATCTATTACTGTTTAATCCACGAGACAATCATACATGTGAGCAAATTGATGGTAAAACGCTGGATTATCGCTGTATCAATATTCAACCGGAGATTATGAGCAAAGTTGTTTTTGAAATAATGAACAGAGACTATTTACCCTATTTTACATCACAAGTTGCTTTTCACAGCGAATTAGTTTCACTGCTAAAGGAACTGCATTTGATGATCATGCAAGAGGAAAAGGATTTTAGAAAAGAAGAACTATTCTTTTTCCTTTTGGATCAGCTAATCGAAGAATACACAGAACAAGACATAACATCACCAAAAGTTGAACAGAGCACAGAAGCGAAAGCCATTTGTGAGTTTTTAGAACAAAACTACATGAAGAATATCACACTAGACGATTTAAGCAATCTGACTGGACTAAGCAAGTACTATTTATTACGCTCCTTTACCAAACAAAAGGGGATTTCGCCATACAGTTATTTGGAAACGATACGAATTGATAAGGCAAAAAAGTTTTTGGAGCAGGGCGTATTGCCAATTGACGTAGCATTTCAAACAGGGTTTACTGACCAGAGCCATTTCTCAAACTTTTTTAAGAAATTTATCGGACTGACACCTAAACAATATATGAACATCTTTAAAGATTTGCATTATTGAGTGTTTGTAAGGAGGACTTGAAAATGAATGATTCTAATATGAAATGCATTATGATTATAGATTCACAACTGCCAATTGGTGTCATAGCCAATACTTCCGCCATCTTGGGTGTAACACTCGGAAAGCATATCCCTGAACAGGTAGGGGACGATGTAATGGATGCTTCAAATCAAACTCATTTGGGAATTATTTCAATACCTATTACAATACTGCGCGGAGATAAGGAAATTCTGAAAAATTTGCGAGAACGTTTATATAAATCTGAATTTGGCGATTTGATAGTTGTTGATTTTTCTGATGTTGCACAAAGTTGTAACATATACAGCGAATATATTACAAAAGCAGCAGTCACATCAGAGCAAGACCACAATTATTTTGGAATTGCCATTTATGGGAATAAGAAAAAAGTAAATAAACTAACAGGATCCATGCCACTTTTAAGATAATATATGATAACATATTTATATTGAATATTGTATTAAAAGGAGGCGATTATAATGAGCAACTCAAATATTATTGGCAACCCTGATTCTGCAATATGGAAGATGCTAGGTATAGATAATTCTAAAACTACTAATACCAAACAAGAATCCATTGATATTGCTAAAAAAAAGATAAAAAATAAAAAATCTAAATTAGACATCCATGATAAAAATGATAAAATCTAAAAATAGTTACGGACATATCCATGCTCACAAAAGGCTAATTCTTATCATAGCTAGGAGTTAGCCTTAAGCATTGCTATCTTAACATCATCATTTCAATCTAGCCTTTTATATTTACACTTCTCTTTCACATAATTCCTTCTATTCCCAGTATAATAAACCTAATCTTACATATCCTATATTTGTGTAAAACTTTCCTTGTATTAAAGTTTTTATGTTTTCTATTTACTTTCTGAATATAGCCATTGTCTTTTTCACCACACCAGTGATGGATAATCCCTGGTTTTTAATTTTACTGCAAAATTTTTGCTATATACTAATCCCAAATTATTTTAGGATACTTATACCCACACTTTTTACCATTAAATACAAGTCTATCTTCATTAAAAAGAGCTCCAGATTCCTCTGAAACTCTGAATGTACTATGTCACAACATATTTTTTGTTGTTACTTTAACTCCTGTCCATATTCATAAGCTTCAACGATTTTCAGCAGCTTCCTTTATAGCCTTGCTGTACATTTTTTCCTGTTGTTTATCTGCCATAGAAGCAGCTTTACAAAGTTTCAAAATTGTTGACATAATACAAAAATACACTGTAGTTGCTATAATTATCCACATAAAAAGCCCTCCTAAAATTTACTTGTATAGAATTATCATCCAAACATTCTTTTTAACTAAATTTTTTATAATAGAATACCTGAAAATTATAACTTTTGTATGACATAATAAAGTGAATCTCATGTGATAAACCGCATGCATGAAATGCTAAAAGCCATGGATGAAATTAATGAGGCTTCCAGTAATATATGAAAAATTATTAAAGTCATTGATGAAATCGCATTTCAGACCAATATACTTTCATTAAACGCTGCCGTTGAAGCTGCAAGGGCAGGACAATATGGTAAGGGTTTTACTGTAGTTGCAGAAAAAGTGAGAAATCTTGCTGCAAGGAGTGCTAATGCAGCTAAAGAGACAACGGTACTTATAGAAGGATCTATTAAGAAGGTAGAACATGGTACAAAACAGCAGAAGCCTTAAATAGTATTGTTGAAGCTATTTCGAAAGCCACTACCCTTGTTGGTGAAATTGCAATTGCTTCTAGTGAACAGGCTTCAGGAATTTCACAGGTTAATCAGGGTATTATACAAGTATTGCAAGTTGTTCAAGCTAACTCCACAACCTCTGAAGAATGTGCAGCAGCAAGTGAAGAGTTATCTAATCAAGCAGAAATACTTAAGAACATGGTTAGTAGGTTTGAACTTAAAAAAGATAGTTCTCTTATAAGTAATTTTGATGAGTTAAATCCAGAGGTACTTAAAATGTTAGAAGGTTTAGCTGAAAAAAAATAGAGCTAGTACTAGTAATTCAAATGCGGCTGGTGATGAAGCCGCTGCATCCAAGCTTAAAATAGCATTAAGTGACAAAGAATTTGGCAAATATTAGTATGATTTAAAAAGGATGAGCTGAAAAGCTATCTTATTATCAAAAGGTAGGTAAGATCCATAGTTGCAATTACGAAAAAAGAATTCAAAAAACTCGCAGACTACATAAAAACTAATTATGGTATTCATTTGAAAGAAGAAAAACAGGCGCTTGTGGAGGGTAGGTTTCATAATGTACTTATGCAGAACAATTTTAATAGTTTCTCGGAATATTATGATAATGAAAATAGTGTACTGGTGGATAAGATAAGGAATGAAATCATATATAGAAAATTTAATCTCATGGATAAAGTATTTCCATTTAAACGGAAGTTTCATGTCATATTCTGCAGAAATGTAATGATTTATTTTGACACTAAAACAAAAACAGAATTGGTTCACAAATTCTATGGTATCACCGAGCCTGGCGGATATTTATTTATTGGTTATTCGGAATCCTTAAATAGAGAAGAAACAAGATACAAATATATTATGCCTGCTGTATACATGAAAGAATAATCAAGGTGATATTGTGCGGACGGGAAAAAAGATAAAAGTATTAGTAGTTGATGATAGTCTCGTATTCAGAGAAGTATTATCAAGGGGGATTTCCTCTGATCCATACATAGAAGTAATAGCAAAAGCTGTTGATCCCTTTGACGCAAGGGATAAGATACCGAAATTTCATCCTAGCGTTATGATATGTAATGTGGAAATGCCTAAGATGAACGGTATAGAATTTATACGGAGGCTTATACCACAATATCCTCTGCCTACGGTTGTTGTCAGTACAATAAGTGAATCGGTATTCGAAGCTATGAGGGCAGGAGCAGTTGATTTTGTTACAAAACCTGATGTCCAGTCTGTTAAAAATGTAGAGATATTTATAAAGGAGCTTATACTTAAAATTAAAATAGCTTCAATAGCTAAAGTACCTAATAGAGAATTAAATAATATATCAAGAGGGATCATAAGTCATAAAAGTAGTAAAGTAGTTAATAAAATAAAAATAATTGCAATTGGAGCTTCCACAGGAGGAACAGAGGCTATATACAATGTATTGAAATATCTTCCTAGAAATACTCCAGGCATTGTTATAGTCCAGCATATTCCTCCTATATTTTCACGTATGTTTACAGAAAGGTTAAATACTAATTCAATTTCCCTAAAAGTAAAGGAAGCCCAGACTGGAGACATAGTGGAAATGGGAAATGTACTAATAGTACCTGGAAATAAACATATGAGGCTTAAAAAAATAGACGGCAAATATAAAGTTGAATGCTTTTCTGGAGAACGGGTAAATGGTCACTGTCCCTCAGTAGATTTACTATTTGAATCTGTAGCAAAAGAAATTGGTAGTAATGCTGTAGGAGTAATACTAACAGGCATGGGATATGACGGAGCTAAAGGTCTTCTATCTATGAGGAAAGCCGGTGCAAGAACCATTGGTCAGAATGAAAAATCAAGTATAGTCTATGGGATGCCGAAAGTAGCATATGATATTGGAGCAGTAGAAAAACAAGTATCTCTTGAAAATATACCTAATTTAATATATTCATTAATAAAGGAAGGATAAGCTTATCCAATTGATTTTAGCATCGGTCAAAAGTTGATAGAATTTTTTATGCTATTAATCTTAATGCACTCAATATTTTTAAATCCAAAATCAGTATCTGCTCCTTGTTCTAATACTAGAGACCCCTATTATAAATGTGATACAATTTTTATATGCACAGGTTGACATTTTATAATATTTGTACAAGGATAGGAGGATAAAAAATGGATTATAAAAAGCTCATAGAGAAAAGAAATAAACCAGGTGATTTTGCAACAGATATTGGAGTAAAGATTCTGGAAATCAGGGAGGGCTACGCTTGTGGGGAACTCCTTATTAAGAAAGTACATATAAATCCCATTAATGCTGTACATGGAGGTGTCATTTTTACCTTTGCAGATATGGTGGGAGCTTCATCTACTGCATTTTGTGAAAACAGAGTTGCAACCTTAAATGGAACTATTAATTTTCTCAATGCTGCTATTGGTGTGGAAAAACTTATTGCAGAAGCTAGCGTGATAAAGCACGGGAAAAACACCATGGTAGTTAATGTAAATATTACTGATGAAAAAGAAACTTTTGTAGCATCTACAACATTTACCTATTATATTTTAAAAAAGATGAAGATTACCTTTGAGGATGAGAATTAAAAATAGCGGTAAGGAAAAAACGATATTCATAATGATACTACTAAAGGGAGTAATTAAATTGAGCTGTTATGTATGTAAAAGGCAAAAAATATAAACACATTCTATGTGTTGTTAGGATTAAACGAATAATATTGTGTAATAGTCTTATATAAAAACTAAGGTTGTTGACAGAAAAATACTTTCTGTCAGCAACCTTTTTACAGCTTCAAACAAGAGTATAAAATTAATCTCTTCAAATTTTATTTAGATTTAAATATTTGAAGTAATTTATTCAAAAATCCTGAATTAGCATTATCCATTTCTACCTGGTATTGGGTATAATAAGCATTCTCTATAACTTTTTTGAAACTTTTAACTTCCTTTATTAAACGTTCACTATTAGTTAAACACGATTGAAAAAATGCATTAAAATCATTTTGTAAATTCACTTTTAATTCGTTATTTTTACTGTCGATTTTTTTAGATACAAATTCTGTTATATTATTAATAAATTGGTTATGTAAATCTAGGTTAATTTCATTAATTTTATCGAATTTAGAGTTCAGATATTCTCTAATTTCCTCAAATAAATCCTGTTTGAATTTATTAAGGCTTTTATTTTGAGCATCAATAATTGTTAAGGTAATATTTTTAACATATAATAAATTGGCATCTTGTATATCTTTATTTAATTGAATTTTAAAATTGTCAAGTTGAATTCGCTGCTCTTCTTTAATTGAATCAATAAGTTCCTCAACCGATAATAAATTACTTCCTGGATGCTGGACTTCATTATCATTTAAAGGTAATTTACTATAATACTCTTCAATTTCTTTAAGAGTCATGCCTCTATTTTTTAATTTTATTAAAAATTCTAAATTATCAATATCATCATTAGTATAACGCAATTCTTTATCTATTATTTCAATTTTTAAAAGATTATCAAATATATTTGTATAGTATTTTATATTACTAATATTTTCATTCAACAAATCAGCAACCTGACTCATAGAATAATATAATATTTCGCCCCTTTTTCTATTTTGAATTTTATGTTCAACTTTTTGTGTATCTATATATTTATCTTTATTATCCATGATAATTACTCCCCCTCCTTCTTTTTCGAACAAATAGCAGGTAAGCTTAAGTAAAAAATATTATTGGTTTAAAAAATATAAGGTTATTCTGACTTTTTTCGATAATAAATATAGAAAATACAAGCTAGTGTTAAAGTGAGATATGAAAAAATTAGTTTTAAATAAGGGAGCGTAATTATGGAAAAAGGTAAAATGTTATTAGTTGCATTAGGTCAAGGTGCCGGAAATATTGTAGATGGATTATTAAGTAAAAATTCAAGATACAATGGGTTATTTATAAATAGCAGTTTATTTGACATTAAACCATTGAAAAACGCAGATATGGGAAAAAATGTGTATGTATATCCAGGAACAGATGGTTCGGGAAGAGATAGAACTAAATCTAAAGAAATGATAAGAGATAATGCCAATGCTATAGGAACATTATTAATCAAATATCCTTTAACAGAAGTAGTTGTAGTACTCACAACTATGGCTGGAGGAACAGGCTCTGGGGCAATAAAAACCTTTGTACAAATAGTAAAAAAAGTACTACCAAATTCTAAAGTAAATGTAGTAGCTATTTTACCTAGTTTAAAGGAAGATGAGTTAGCATTTAAAAATACAATAGAATGTTGGAATGATATAAATAGCATAATGGATTTAATAAATGATGTCAAATTTGTAGATAATAATAAAAGAAATACGTATAAAGAAATTAATAATGAAGTGATTGAAAGTTTAGATTTAGCCTATAACATAGTAGGTATCCATTCTGATGGCAGCATTGATAATAAAGATTCATTCAGAATAAATACGGCAGATGGATCGGGACTTATTTTAAAGTTGTATGATGGTTTAAAAGATGTTAAGACTGCTATTGATTTAGCAATAAAAAATAGTGTATTTGTCCAACAAGATGTATACGATTGTGACTATTTGGCAATTAATTTAAAAATTGACGGATATGATCCCTATGAAGTAACTAAATTATTTGAGGTTTATAGGAGTACATATATAACATATAACAAGAAAAATAATATAGTGGTTCTTGGAGGATGTGAAACTCCCACAGAATCAATAAATTTAATAAAAATGGCTTTAGAAGATAAGAATAAAAGAAAATTATCAAGAAATAAAAAAAGAAGTGTTATTATTGATTTAGATACAGATAGCAATGAAAAAGATGAAGAATTAGACGTGCTTAATAGCAATGAACTTAATAATTTATTGGAAGATAATTATAATTTATAGATCTATTATTTATTTTTAAAATGTCAAAATATAAATATTATATATCAGATGCAGATATCGAGTAAACGTAGTGGGTTATAAATGCCAAATGACCACCTCTCGTCTCTATCACTCAAATTTACAATTATAACCGTACTCAAAAAATTCGGTACGGTTTTTTGCCCTATTGTAATAAAATTAGGGTATAATTACCAAACGCAGTGGCAGTGTAAATTCATCAGGAGAATTAATACTTGGCTTAATAAGAAAAATACAAAAATTTATTTCTTCACATTCACTTACTCTTCATTATATTTATCACTTTTACTAATGCTTCTCCACACACAATTATAATTATTTCTAAATAACATCTGTATATCAATTTCAGGATTCATAATCCAAAGTGCCACGGCACCCTCTATTGTTGAAACAACATACAAAGTCATTGAGTTAGAATCAATATTACCTAAGAATTCTCCAAGTTTTTTTCCTTCCTCAATAATCTCTTTTACTTTTACTAGCGACTTATTTAACGTGAGTTCGAAAATTTGAGGTTGTTTATGGTTAACTTTACCATAGACAAAATACAAAAAAATAGACTCACTAATGGGTTACATTTTATTCTAGATTGCTTCAATTAAGCTAAAACAGTGTATTGGTCTAACTTTAAAGATGGTTTCTTAGGAAGAAAGCTGTATGCAATTAGACCTGAAACCGCATTCACCATAAAATTACTGACACTCCTGTGTCTGCTGTGTTCTATTTGACATGTATTTTTTAGGTGGTCATTTATTGTTTCAATTATTGATCTCTTCCTGAGAAGAATTTTATCCTCCATTAACATCAATTTATTTTTCATATTTTTTCTTAACCTTGTTATCAGATGTATACCTTTAGGGTATAACATGTCCGCAACTTTCTGTGACAAATATCCTCTGTCTCCAAACAATTTTCCAAATAGCTCTTTTGTTAGATTTTTTATAACAGTCAAATTTCTATCATCTACATTTCCAGAGGTTAAGTAGAAGGATAAAATTTCACCTTTATCATTGCTTAAAAAATAATTTTTATAATATTCTTCAAGAAGTATACAGTAACTGTCTACGTTATAAAATATTTTTATTAATAAATCTTGCATGAAATCCCATCCTTTTGTTTTATCACTTACAATAATAAAACATTTTAATGGGGTTTTTATACCTTAAATATTTCTTTTTACTTTTTCGAACTCACGTTAGTTTAAAGAGTCCGGTTAAACTAGCAGATATATTCGATGTGAGTTTAGACTACTTACTGGGCAGGACAAAAGAAAAACATAATTTAAACTTAAAAAATGTTCATGATAGAAACTTTATAATGAATCTTGTAGAAATAATGGAAAATCACTATAAGAAAACAAAGTGAGTTAGAGTGTTAACTTCACTTTGTTCTTTTAGTTTTCTATAGATGATTACCAGCTCATCTATGTGTAATTATAAAAGTTAGTAGATGGATTCAAAGATAGGCTCTTATTTGAGTTACTTTTACAAATTTACTTGTTATTACTGTTATTTATTATAAATAATACTACTATGCATAAAATAAACAACATCCAAGATAAACTTTGTAATGTGAAAATATGTGCATTAAATTCTGCTGCGTAGTAAATTGGCTCTGTCTGTAACCCATTGTAGAGGACAAACCCTATAATTAAACAAATATATTGATTTTTTTCATTTTAATAATAGGTAACTCGATATTCTGCGCCTATAGGTCTATAAGCTCTTCCATAATAAACGCTACCGGTAAATATATTTGTTTTACTAAATAGGGAACCTGCATATATTGGATAAACATTAATTGTAGCAGATTGGCCAGATGATAAATATACACTATAACTGAGAGATATAGTATATGAAATGCTTACACTAAATCCAACATCAGCAGATAAATCAGATGCAGAATATGAAAATGATGCTGATACCATTGCTGATTCAGTGTATGAAGTCGACAAGTCTAGAGTTCCAGGTCCTCTTCCTGTACTCATAGCGCAAACATTTGAGCCTATCCAATATATAGGGGACACTTCTTGGTATACATCCCCGAAAGCGTCAGGAGACATGTTAGATTCTTTCTTCAATGTAATATCATTATCATTTTCAATTTTGTCTATAAAGTCGTTTCTAATTATGATATATTTTTCGCATCAAAAATAACATAAATGTCGTATTATATAAACATTTGTGACATAAATAAAGAAGACTGCGCAATATGTTAACTAAAGATTATATTAAGATAATTTTTCTTGAGATAACTCCTGTACTTTTATATCTGGATGATTATAACGTTCCTTATTTAAAGAATCATTTTTATATTAATTTGTATAAGTTCTGTATCCTTTAATTCCTCTCTTAAATTTTTAGCTATTTTTAACGAATTACCTGTACCTGTAAAATAGTAAATTGATGTACTTCCTCCTAAATATATAGTTTAATTAATAGTCTCCATAGGGCATATCTACACCAAAAATACATTTTAGTAAAACTTCATTTACAGTTATCTTCAAAACAAGTGTGGAAAAATAAGCAGATGTATCAAGATATAAATTTGGTATCTCTTTTGCAAGTTCTATAGCTGTCAACCAGTTACTTCCTCCCATATGCCCTAATATAACAGGAATGTCAGGGAATGCTTTACTTAATTCACCTATTTCCTTGATATCTTGTAAGGTTAAAGGATTAAATACGTGTATCCAAATTGGTAACTTCCCAAACACCATAGAGGCCTGAAAAATAATAGTTAATATTTTTATTTGTCCACTTGGAAGTGTAAATTCACCCATACCAGCATATTTATTTTTTACTATATTCTCTTCAATTTTAAGTTCATCCATCGACTTAGCTTTTGCATCTAACAAAGAATTTCTTTTTCCAGATACAATATCATTTAAAATTTTCATCTCGTTTTTCAAATTTTCCAAGTTATCTGCTTTTTCTGGGTGTATTGTTGTAACTCATCTTTATTATAAATTAGCTACAAAAAATAATAGTATGCACTTTTTTGTTATATACTATCATAAAGGAGAGTGAAAGTATGTCAGAAAAACTTTGTTATATCAGTAGTAAAGAACCCTTTGAATACACTTTATCAGTTATAAGTGGAAAATGGAGATTAAAAATAATTTATCTACTTGCTTGTATGGGTACGATAAGATATGGAGTTTTAAAAAAGAATATTAAATATTAATGGTATTACTCATAAAATGTTAAGTTCACAATTAAAAGAATTAGAAAATAAAAATATTATATTGCGAAAGGAGTATCCTCAAACTCCTCCGAAAGTAGAATATTCCCTCACCAAAAAGGGACAAAGTCTTATACCCATTGTCAAGTATATGTGTGATTGGGGCAAGAACAATGAGTTTGAGGTATAAGGGGTACACACCGCGGGTGTATTTACTTTTTATGCTTTTTTTATTTATAAACAATAACGCAGGTGTCAGATTATCTGTGTAGACAAGGGTGCCTTACATTAAATAAGTTATAATTCACAGGGTGTATGGTTCATTGAGAAAAACCGAAATAGAAGTGGAAAGGCAGTATCATGATGTTTCACATATTCCTAATTGATAGTATAATCAATATAACTTGAAAAATTATAAATGGAGGAATAAATATTGAGAAAATATAGACATGCTATTTTTGATATGGACGGCACAATTATGGATTCTATGCCTGCATGGAAGAATCTTGGAAAAAATTATTTAACAAAAAAAGGAATTAAATTCCCAGAAAACCTGAATGAAGTTATAAGTGCAATGTCTATGACAGAATCAGTCAACTATTTTAGAAAAGAGTTAAAAATCAGGGATTGCCCAGAACAAATTATTTCTGACATAAATCAATTAATTATGGATAAATATAGGTACCAAATACCATTAAAACCATATGTCAAAGAATATCTCTCATATTTACAGAAAAATGGCATAATAATGTGTGTAGCCACAGCTACACCAGTACAATTGGCAGAGTTAGCACTGAAACGTCTGGAAGTGTTACAATATTTTTCTTTTGTAGTATGCTGTGATGAGGTTGGAGCTGGAAAAAGCAAGCCCGATATCTATTATCTTGCTCTAAAAAAAATGAAAGCAAGTATAGCAGATACCATAGTTTATGAAGATGCCGACTATGCAATCAGAACAGCAAAAAGTGCAGGTTTTTATACCGTTGGAGTATACGATGAATATGCATGTAAATCAAAAAAAGAAATACAGCTGCTTTGTGATAGATATATAGATTCTTTTGAATGTTTATTAGAATTAGGCGATCTATCAACATAGAATTAGCGGCCTATCTAGAAGCATATAAATTTTTGTATAAGAAAAGCCCCTGAAATCAAAGCTTTCTTAGACTGCTGACAAAATATTTTGTCGGCAGTCTGACCCATAAGTTATTATTTCTTGAAAATTTGGTTTGTACCGTCTTATTTAAATTTATTATTCCATATTTAAAACAACTTTGATTGCTTTATCCGGGGAAGATGCTATTTCAAAAGCTTCTTTTGCATCTTCTAACTTGAATACATGTGTAATAATTTCTGTTACTTTTGAATTATTCTGGGAAAGATTATCAATTACTTCATTGATGTCTTCACTTGTATATCCTCTTGAACCCATTAATACACATTGTGTACTCATGACTTCATGAAAACGGATTGGTACTTCTTTTTTATGTAATGCAACACAGGAATATCTTGCATGCTGTTTTGCATGTTTCATAAATTCATCAACAAATTCTGATACCCCTGCGCAATCAATCACTACATCAATGTCTATTACTGAATTTTCCGTAACCGTCAACCTTCCATCTTTCATGTCAATACGATGGTTCTTATTTTCCAGAACACCAAAATATTCTTCTAAAAATTTTTCAGTGGCTTCTATACCCTGCTTTGAATTAAAGCCAATACCCCCCATTTTTTCAACAACTTTTAAACGATTATCATCCATATCCAATACGGCAACTTTTTTATTTCCTCGTGCTATAAGACTGCTCATTGCACAAAGACCGATTGTTCCTGCTCCTATAACTAGTACATTTTCATCGGCTCTTACCTGCGGTGTATTTTTTCCATGAGTTCCAACACTGAATGGCTCAATTAAAACTGCATCATCATAGGAAAGATTATCTGGAAGGATATACAGATTATATCCTTCCTTTACATTTTGGACTCTTACATACTGGGAAAATGCTCCGGCCATATCTGCTTCATATGGATTTGGCGTACAGAATGTCGGATCAACAAATACCCTTGTCCCTACTTGCACACAAGTAACATTTTCCCCTTTTTCATGTACATAGCCAACCATTTCATGGCCAAATTCTCGTCCTGGGTAAATTGCAACTTTTTCTCCACCATACAGATATCCGGTTACATCCGATCCACAGATACCTGCTCTCATATTTCTTATAATTACATCATCTTGTCCACAGATAGGAATCTTCTTTTCTTGCAATTCTACATCCTTAATCCCTTTGTAAATTAAAGCTTTCATAGTTAATTTATTTTTATTTGTTCTCATTTCATACATAATAATTCTCCTTATCACTCTAAATTTTTCCTTCCATTTTCAGCCAACGAACCTCATCACTGATTGTTTCTTCAAATGGACGGCATTTAAATCTAAGTTCATGGACTGCTTTACTACAGTTAAAATTATTATTACGTGTCAGGTTATAAATTGCAAAACCTGTCAACCGTGCTGGCTTTCCTGTGATTTTACCCACAACTCCCATTACTTTTGCCACAACTTTTGCTACAGGTACTGACAGAATCTTTGGATTGTAATTTAATCCTGCTGCATGATTTATCAACTTAAACATATCCTGCATTGATACAAGATCATTACTCATAATATAACATTGTCCACGTCTTCCTTTGTCACAGCAGGCAATTACTCCCTCTGACAAATCGCGAACATCAACACTATTAAATGTTCCTGCAACACCTGCTGGCATATTACCATTTACGTACTGCATTATAAAATCTGCAACTGGTCCAAAAGAATAATCATTGGGGCCACAAATTCCACTTGGATGAACAAGGGATGCATCCAGCTGCGGATACTTTGCCAATGCATCTATTACTAATTGTGAAGCTTCTGCTTTAGTAACAGAATAATAACCAACCAATCCTTCTATTCCAAAATGAGTTACTTCCTTAATTGGCATATTACCAGGAAGCTCTGGAATAGCTCCAGTAGAGCTAATATACACCAATTTTTTAACCTGATGCTCTACACATTTATCAATGATATTCTGAGTTCCACCTACATTTACGGCATGAACCTTCCCATTAGGGTTTGGATTCAATGTAACGATACTTGCACAATGGATAACATAGATATCTGTGCTTTCAGATACTGTAAAAAATTTTTGTAAAGATTCTGTGTCCGTCACATCTCCACTTACAAGTTCTACTTCTTCCGGTATATATTTAACTGCCGGATCTCCATTTAACACAAGTGCCCTCACCTGTTCTCCACGATCAATCAGTTGTCTTGATACATTGCTTCCTAAAAGTCCTGCTGCTCCGGTTAATAAATAAATTCTATTATTCATATCTAAATTCTCCTCTATGTTTATTAATAATGTTGCAATAATAATTAATTCAAAAGGTTTGATGCCTTTTCACAAGATTCATATATTACATCATAATTCTGATCAATTATAGCAGCTGCCTTGTTTTAACATTCACATCCAGATATTCATTCATAGTAAAATTTTTTTCGTTCATATTATTCTCCTTAACTTTTATTTGATATTTCTATAATATCCTGCAAATATTCCATAAGGTTAAAGTTTTGTTAAAGTACTGTTAAACACAAAAATCTTCCACAATATTTCACTATGAGAGATTCCACATATCATAATTTAATTGTCACCATAAAAATTGTTCCATTCCCAAGTTTACTTTTAACTGTAATATTGCCATCCACAAGAGCTATAATACGTTTCACAAGAGCTAATCCCAGTCCATATCCTTCACGAGAATGTGATGTATCTCCTTGGTAAAATCTGTCAAAAATACGGCGTATAGTTTCTTCATCCATACCACAGCCTGAATCACTTATGGATACAATTGCAATACCATTTTCCACCTTTAATTCCGCCATCACCGAACCCCCAAGTTCTGTAAATTTAATGGCATTTGTCAATAGATTATTCCAAACGATTTCTAATAGGCTCTCATCTGTAGTAATAACTACTTCCTCCAAATTTGCATCAAATTCGATAGACTTTTCTTCAAATTTCTCTTCTAATGCCAGTATACAGCAGCGTAACTGTTCATCCAGTGAATATGTTTCACCGTGTATAATTTCCTGATTTTCTAATTTATTCAATCGAAGTATATTCGTAATCAATGCTGAAAGTTTTCTTGTAGATTCAAGGATTGTTTCCAGATATTCTTGTCTTCGTTCCTCTGATATATTTCCATTATGCAGTACAGTCGCATAACTTTGAATAACAGATAGCGGAGTCTTTATTTCATGAGAAATATTTGAAATAAAATCACCTTTCAATGTTTCAATAGTAGCTAATTCTTCCACCATTTTATTAAAATCATCAATTAGTAACTCCATTTCATCCTTTTTTCCATCTTTACGCTCAGAAGCAATACGTACTGTAAAATCTCCAACTGCCACTTTTCTGGCTGCATGACCAATTTTCCCCATTGGTTTTGTATATGCTGTATATTTAATCCACCGTATCACTCCGCTGACGATAAAGCATATCATTGCCAAATAACTGCTGATACCTAGCACCATACTCCATGGATTTGCTTGTTCCGCCATATATGCATCATTGATAAGAACTGCACCTGAACAACAAAGCAAAACCGTACCTAATGTTACCAGATACTCTTTCCCAAAAGAATGTTTTGCATTTACTCTTTTATCTCTTGGTTCCTTATATTGAATTTTCAAGTCTTTATCACCACTTTATACCCAAGACTACGCACTGTTACAATTTCAATGTCCTTACATTCTGCAAGCTTACTTCTCAATTTTGTAATGGAAACATCTACCGTACGAGGGGTACTTTCACTTTCTATTCCCCAAAACTCATCCATCAGCTGCGTTCTGGTAAAAGTCCGCTTTGGATAGGATAAAAGTTTAAATAAAATTTCAAACTCCCGAACAGTTAATGGTACTTCCTCTCCATTCAGGTATGCCATATTTTCATCTGCATTTAAAGTTAGTGAACCAACCGCCAGTTTACGTTCGCTAGCAATATTAGCACGCCGAAGAAGTGCTTCTATACGCATAAGTAGCTCATCCAGCTCGATAGGTTTTACCATATAATCATCTATTCCAATATTAAATCCCTTTTTCTTCGAAGAAATATCGTCCCTTGCTGTCATAAAAAGAATTGGAATATTTTTATTCTGTTTTCGCACAGTTTTAGCAAATTCATATCCATCCATTTCAGGCATCATTATGTCCGAAATTATAATACCTATAATATTGTCCATCATTTTATCAAAAGCCTCCATGGCTGTTTTACACCCAATTGCATGATAACCGTTATCGTTTAAATAAGCACATACAATATGATTAATCTTTATATCATCTTCAACTACCAGTATGTTAATCATGCTTTTCTCCTCCTTCATATTACAAAGTTAACTATAATAAAGATTTCACCTTTTTTCAATCAATTTTTTGAGCTTTATGCTGGAATTATTAATATTTTTAAAAGATAATTTATGTTATCAAGGGTTTATAATTAACTTTTTTTATTATAAAATACTGTTGTTAAATAAATGTTAAACAACGCTGTAATTTTCTCAATTAGCAGAGCTGCAAATATGAATGAAATATCTGATGATTCGCTTGTGAAAGTCCTCTATTACACTACAGAATAAATAAATATGATCAATTTATGTAAGGAGTAAGAAATGAAATTGATACTAGCAGAAAAACCAAGCTTGGCATTGAATATTGTTAAGAGTATTGGAAATATGAATAGAAATGATGGATACTTTGAAAATAGGGATTATTTAATCACTTTTGCTTATGGACACTTATTGAGGTTATATGATGTAGATAACTATTTTAAGAGAGGTAAAACTAAATGGAATCTAGATGAACTACCATTTGTACCTGAAGATTTTAAATTTAAAATTAGAGAAGATAAAGGAGTAAAAAAGCAATATGAAGTTATAAAGAATTTGATAAGGAGAAACGATGTTACTGAAATAGTCAACTGTGGTGATGCAGATAGAGAAGGCGAAGTAATTGTAAATAATATAATCAGTAGGATTTTTAAAGAAGAAAACATTAATAAGCCCGTTAAGAGATTATGGCTTCCAGAACAGACTACACAAACTATAAGACAAGAACTAAGAAATTTAAAAGATAATAGAGATTACAAGAACTTATACAATGAAGGTCTTGCAAGGACGTATTTAGACTGGACATATGGAATAAATTTAACCAGGTATCTAAGTATAAAATCACAAACCTTTTTACCTGTGGGTCGTGTTTTAATACCTATTGTAAAATTTATTTATGACAGGGACAGGGCAATAGAAAATTTTAAGCCAGAAACTTATTTTGAGATAGGAGCTGTCATTAAAAAAGATAATTTAGAGATAAAAGCTAAATTAAAAGATAGAAGATTTTCAGCAGATGAAAGAGAAAAGGCAGCGAATTTATTAAATAGCTTAAAGGATAAAAAAGCTATAGTTGATAAAGTAGAAAAGAAAAAAGTCAAGAAGCAGCCACCTAAATTATTTTCTCTTGATACACTTCAAAATAAGATGTTTAAACAATTTAAGATGTCACTAGATGATACTTTGAAACATTTACAAAAACTATATGAATGCGGATTTACCACATACCCGAGAACTAATACGGAATATTTAGCAGAAAATGAAAAGGGAAAAATAAAAAGTATAATTGAAGTAATGAAAGAAAAATTTAATGTAGATATAGATTTTAAAGATAAGAAAAAGATATTTGATAACAATAAAGTAGAATCGCATAGTGCCATTACTCCGACTACAAAAATACCGGAGATAGAGAAATTAAGTGAAGATGAAAAAAAAGTTTATACTGCAATAAGAAATAGGTTTATAAGTAATTTTTTAAATGAAGAAACAATAATAGAGGAAACATATGTGATAATAAGAATAGTTGATGAAGTTATAGAGCTTAAAGGAAATGTAATTAAACAAACGGGATTCTTAAAATACGAAAATATAAAGAAAGAAAATGAATTACCTGATTTTGTAGAAGATGAGAAATTAGATACTAAACTTTCAGTGGATGAAAAGCAAACTCAAAAGCCCAACAGAGTAACGGAATCGGAATTAAATAATTTTCTTAAAAATCCTTTTAAGAAAAAAGAGATTCAGGACTTAGAAAATACAAATGATGATGAAGAATATAAAATGATACTTGAAGGCTGCGAGATAGGCACTGTTGCAACCAGAGCCGTAATAATTAAAAATGCCCAAAAGTATGAATATATAAAAGAAGTAAAGGGACATTTTGAATGTGAGAATAAGGGTATAAGGCTTATAGACGTACTAAAAAGGTTAAATATTGATTTAGATAAAGGAAAAACAGTTGAATTTGGAAAACAACTTAAAGGGGTTTATAAGAATGATATAGAAATAAATACAATAATATATAATGTAAAAAGTGAATTAAATAATATAATTAGAAAAGGAGATGAAATTAAAATTGATAGAATAGAAAGTAAGAAATATGAGAGCATGGGAGTATGCCCAATATGTGGTAAGGGTAATATTATGGCCAATAAATTTGGTTATGGTTGTAGTAGGTGGAGAGAAGGTTGTAAGTTTTTTATAGGAAAGCAGATAGCAGGAAAAAACATAAGTGAATCAATGGCAAAAAAGCTTATAAAAAATAAAAAGACGAATGTCATTAAAGGATTTAAGAGTAAAAACGGAAAAAGTTTTGATGCAGTATTGACAATAAAAGATGAAAATGTAGCATTTGATTTTAGTTCTGAAAGTAAAGGATTAGGAACATGTCCAGTGTGTGGAAAAGGTAATGTCATAGCTAATAAATCGGGTTATGGATGTGATAAGTGGAAAGAGGGCTGTAAATTTTTTATAGGTAGCAAAATAGCAAGTAAAAGCATAACGGAATCTATGGTTAAAAAGTTACTAAAAGATAAAAAAACTAATCTTATAAAAGGATTCAAAAGTAAGAATGGAGAGGTTTTTGATGCATTTTTAATTATAAAGGATAGTAAGATTGTTTTTGATTTTAAAGAATAAATATAAAAAAAAGTAGAGAGTGTGAAGGCTTTTTCTGTAAATTAGCTTTCTATGATAATTATTAAAGGCAGATATCAGTAAAATGAAATACTGCCTTATTTTTTAATATACAGTGTAAAAACATGTATGTCAAGAACACCTATTTGCAGGCGTTTTTTTCGATGGTTCTATTTTTATTCAGGAAGTCTTCCCTCATACATTATGGACAGCTCATCATGTACCTTCCCTCAGTTTCTAAGGACTGATGTCCATTTTTTAGTGGCCTCAAAAGTTGCAAGATACAAGGCCTTAAGAAGTGCTGTATCACTTGGAAATACACTTCGCTGGCTGTTAAGCCTGCGATATGTACTATTAAGACTTTCTATGGCATTTGTAGTATAGATAACTTTCCTGACATCCGTTGAAAACTTGAATATAGGGCTTATGGCATCCCAGTTTTTTGACCAGCTGTTCATTGTTCCCGGATATTTATCCTGCCATTTTTCAGCTACTACTTCCATATTCCTATGGCCTATTTCTTCTGACGGAGCCTGATATATGGTCTTTAAGTCTGAGGCAAAGGCTTTTTTGTCTTTATATGACACATACTTCAATGTATTACGTATCTGATGTACAATACACCTCTGGTATTCTGTTTTTGGAAATGCCGTAGATATTGATTCCTTTATACCAGAAAGCCCGTCAGCACAGAGAATAAGTATGTCTTTTACACCCCTGTTCTTGAGTTCGTTTAGGACACTGAGCCAGTATTTACTGCTTTCATTTTCGCCAATCTGGATAGACAGAACTTCCTTCTTTCCTTCATCATTGATACCGAGAATGATATATGCGGCAAGTTTTCGTATTATATCATTATCTCTAACCGAAAAATGCACAGCATCTATAAAAACGATTGGATATATGGTTGATAGCGGGCGCTGCTGCCACTGTTCAATTTCAGGTAGTAAACGATCGGTGATGTTTGATATCATTCCTTCACTTGCCTCAAAGCCATAAATATCCTCAATAATTTCAGATATCTGCCTTGTTGTCATACCCTTGGCATACATGGAAATTATTTTGTCTTCAATAGTTGAAATATCTTTTTGACGTTTTTTTACTGTCTGTGGCTGAAAGGTACTCTGTCGGTCCTAGGGAACATTTATGTCCATTTCACCGTATTTTCTTCGTATTTTCTTTGGCTTTATGCCGTTTCTACAGTTTGTTTCATCACAACGATCATATTTTTTGTATCCCAGGTGATCATCCATTTCTGCCTCTAGCATTTCTTGGAGAGTACCTCCAAGCAGGTCTTTCAATGCTTCCTGAACATCTTCTGCTGATTTGATATCGTACTCGTTGAGAAGATCCGAAATAATATTTTTCTTACCTTCAGTCATGGGTTTTACCTTATAAACATCTTTTTTCCTCGCCATAAATAAAAGCCTCCTATGATTTTTATTTTATCATAGAAAGCTACATATCTTTCTTAATTTACAGACTTTTTTTCACAGCCTCAATACTTTTTCAAGGATAAAAAATATTTTTAGATAAATCTTGTGAACCATACCCCTCCAAATACTCTTTATAAATCTGTGTATTTCGCTGCTGTAATTCTTGGCAGGTACATGTTCTGGCTCCCCATCTTTATTTTGTAAAGTTCCAATACCTTTACTTTGATAAGAAGGTAATACTCCAAGAGGACCTATGCACAAAACTTGAAACTCTTCATTATCTTCATTAATTATCTTTACTTTCGAGTAAATAATATTACCAATAGCTACTTCCCTATCACATGCAATAAAATCTAACTCTTGAATAAATGCAATTATCTATATTATTTCAAATGATTTTTTTTAAGTTTCTTTAAAGTCTTCTTAGATCCTCTTTCTATATCCCTTTCAAGCTTTCTTTCCTTGAAACTAACAAATAATTGATTTAAATCATACCCTTCTGGATATAGCTCTGAAGCTTTAATTTCTAATTTTAATCTTTTGCAATTTACATTAACAAATTCTTTATTAAATAAAATAGTTACATTATTATCCATATCCCTTTCCCTGTAAACAATGGCACTTTCATTCTTATCCATCCAAAGAACCTTATCCCCTGCAACAAATTCATAACTTTCACCTTTATCTGCTTGAATATCTTTTTTCTTTATAATTTTGCTATCCCTTATTAATTCATAATTATAATTCTTACTTTCTATATATCTTCTAGTTCTTTCAATTATATTATCTGAAATACCCATTTTCTTTGATATATAAAGAGCATTACTATCTCCTGTCTTTCCTATATTAAGCTTATATAATGGATCTAATGTGTCACATCTAAACTCCATAGCTGCATTTTCAAAGTCTGGATGCTGCTCCGAAAAGTTTTTAATCTCTCCATAATGGGTTGTCGATACTGTTATACAGCCCTTATAATACACTTCTTCTAAAATAGCTATTGCTAAGGCTGCACCTTCATTCGGTTCTGTTCCACCGCCAATTTCATCAAACAACAATAATGTTGACTTATTACTTTCTTTTATTATATATGCTAAATTTTTCACATGGGATGAAAAAGTACTTAAAGCATTTTCTACACTTTGATTATCACCTATATCTACAAATATTTTGTTAAATACAGCAATCTCTGTGCCTTCTTTAGCCTTTATATGAAACCCTGATTGAACTGCAAGAGTTAACATTCCTAAAGTTTTTAATACTATAGTTTTTCCTCCCGCATTAGGTCCTGTGATTATTAATGATCTATAATCTTTTCCTATTTCAAAATCTAAGGGTACTCCATTTTTAATTAAAGGATAGCCTCCCTTAACTATTTTTATATAACCATGCTCATTTAGTTTAGGTTTTATTCCTTCTATGTCACTACTATATTTTGCTTTTGCCAAAACCATGTCATACTCAGCTATTACATCAATATTCATTTTAATTTCTCTTATTCTTTCATATAGCATTTCTGTTAAAGTAGCTAATATTTTATATTCCTCTATAGACTCTTCAACTTTTAAAGCTGCTAGCCCAGAAGTGTATTTCACTACTGCATTTGGCTCTATAAATACAGTACTGCCCTTTACTGAAGTTTCAACAATTTCACCCTGAACTTGATTTTTAAAGGCAGCTTTTATAGGTATCGTATATTTTCCATTTCTTTGACTTACAAAAAATTCTTGTATATACTCTTTATTTGAAGGATTTTTTAGAAACTTTTCAAGCTTTCCTTTTATTTGACCTTCACATACATCAATTTGCTTTCTTATTTTTTTTAGCTCCTTTGAAGCACTGGAATCTATTCTATTTCCTGATATCGATATATTTATTTCCTCTTCTATATAACTTAAATCTGTTATATTTAAGCTATATGAGCTTAAAGTAGGAGCATAACCTTCCTTATCCTTCATAAATAATTTAAGCTTTCTGCAGCCTCTTAAAAAGTTTTCCATGGTACTTAAATCCTCTGGATCTAATGCTGCACCCTTTTCCATTTTCTTTACAAGTGGATTTACATTAAATATTCCATCGAAGGGTATATGATAAGAAGCATCTAAAAGTGTCCTTCCTTCAGAGGTTTCATCTAACCTTCTATTTACTACCTCTATATTTGTACTTGGCTCTAGTTTATCTATTAAGGATTTACCCAAGCCACTTGCGCAATATCCTTTTACTATCTCCTTTAATTCATAATAATGTAATTTTTCTAATGTTGTATTATCCATTTTAAAATTCCTTCCTCAACTTTATTCAAGCCGACGAAACCTAGATAGATTTCATAGTATTAATTATAAAATAAAAAAGCCATGGATACTCCACAGCTTTAATTGCAAACTTAATAAAGGGTACTGCACCCCAAAGTAGTTTCGTGGACTTGTATCTATAAATAGTAATCAATTCCATAATAATTAAAGGTATTGCACCCTCAATTTTAGAATCAATATTAAATTACCTATTTTTAGATACTAAACACTCACAAAATTACCTCTCTTTTTGAAATCTATCTAATATCAAATATTATATACCAAAGTATACACTTTATCAACTTCATTTAAAAATCTCATTTATTTATGAATAGAAATTACTCTATACTCTCAGGGTTTTCTTCTTCTCCCTGTTGTTTTAAATACCATCTTGATGCATTAATTTTCTGGTTCGAATTACCGGCAAATGGTTCAAAACTTTTTATTACCCTATCTTCTTCTTGAAGTTCACATAAAGCATCATAAATTAAAGAAGCATCATCTATTTTTAAAAGAAATTTTAAAGTAGTCATTGGGCATTCACTTAACCTGCTTATATAATTATGTTTTTCTAGTATGTCTAATATTTCTTGCCTTAAATTCTCTTTATCCATATACATTCTTTCCTCCTAAATTTTTATATCTATTAAATTTCTACAAAATAAGCACCCTAAATGACGAGTGCCTATTTTATATAATATTATTTTTGAAGGGATATAATATTAACAACATTATTTTTTATTTGTTCTAAGACTATTTCCTTAAAGTACTTATAATTATACACAGTATTTGTTACAATCCAATGTCCTACGTAATAACTATTTGTAAATAATATAAAAATAGACACTGTCCTTAACAGTGCCTATTTCTGATATATACATAATATAAAGAATTCCTCATAAATTACAGGTTATAAATAATACAATATTGAAATTATTCAATATTTAGCCATTTCATATTTTAACTAATTTTTCATGACTTATCGCTTGTGGTGGTTGTTCAAGAAACTTATTATCATTCATAATATCTATACCATCTTTAGTATATTTCATAATCTTAGCTATGAGTTTAGTATACATACCTTCTAAATCAGCCCTCATGCTTTGTGCTATTGCTGCTCCCTTACTACTTACCCCCGCCGCTGTCATTATCAAAGCATGGTACAACATCAATTTTTCCGAAAACGGTGACTCAGTTGAATCCGTTACAAAAGATTCGGAGGTAGCTGGAATCGGAATATCTTCATCTACTAAAATTGATGTTAATTCAGCAATTATTTCTTGACCTAAATGCTTACCTTCAAGGAAATACGCTGAAATCTTTTTATCTCTAGAAACCTGGCTAAAACCTGTCGCAAGAGCATCTCCTATTATATCTGCAGAAATAAGCGAAAATATATGTGTTATTTCCCTAGCTAGTAATGCACGCTTTTTTTTAAAAATATTGAATATAAAGCTTTGATTTCCTACAAATTGAACTTCTTTAGGAACTTCTATATGCGGTGCCCTTATAAAAATACCTTTTGATAATCTTAATTCTGCTGCTTTATTATACAAGCCTATATACTCAGTGATACATTTTGAAAAATACTTTCTAATATCTGAACGAGCTATTTGATTTAAGGTAAGAGTATAATCGTGCATTCCTACTCTTGCTATAAAACTAATATATGCGGCATAGAAAGTATCACTAAATAGACGTGGTGAATTTATGTTTACGTCCTTATCAGTAAATCCTTGAGGTATCGGTAACCCTTCCTGATTAAATATATCTGTAATTATTGAAATATGCTGAATTGATAAATTTAAAGTATGCTGTAACAATGTTTGTATATCATTATCTTCTACATTATTAAGAAACTGTTTAAGAACACATATTACTAAGCTATCACTCATATATGAATCCCAAAGACCTGATATTTCTGATGAAACTAACTTTATATTTTTTAAATCTGGCATAAAAATAACCTCCTGGTTTAATGTATTATATAAATTAGCTTCTCCGAATATCAACACTTTATGTAAACTACACATTGTGTTTTCATTTAAAGTAGTATTTATTTTAAATGTCACTTTATTTTCAAACTGTGAATTAAATAATAAGTAAACCATATCATTATCTGATTACAATTGCCCATTTTTTGTCTTAGCCTGGTGGTGATATCCCAAGTAATTACTATGGCTTAATACCGGCGGCTGTGTTATTACTAAAATGTTTAAAATCTTGACTTTTTAAAAATAACTGACTATAATTAAATCACATAAATCATACAAATCATACTTTCAATACAATACTCACAATGAATGGAGGAAATAATATGAAGCATCCAAACGACAAGTATGCATGGACAGTAAAAATCGGTGAAAAAGGACAATTTGTTATCCCGAAAGAAGCCAGAGATATTTTTGATATCAATCCTGGCGATACTATTATAGTTCTTGCTGATAAGAAGAAAGGTATAGCAATACCTCCAAAATCACTGTTCACAAAACTGACCAAAACAATTTTTGACGGAGACCTTCCAGAAAGGGAGGATGACGAAGAATGAGTGTACTTGAAGTAGAAAATCTGTGTAAGAAATACTCTGCTATTTTAAGGAATAATGTCGCAGCTGTTATAAATTCAATCATATGGAAATACAGGAGTTAATTATGAGAAAAAGTTATTTGGATAATATTCGTTGGGGTATTATCATATTAGTTGTTATTTATCATATAATATATATTTTCAATAGTGTAGGAGTAATATCTAATATTGGGGTAAAGGGAATACCACAGATGGATGTAATGCTGTATTTTATATACCCCTGGTTTATGGCTTGTTTATTTTTAGTAGGAGGAATATCTGCACGTTATTCTTTACAAAAGAGAACCGGAAAACAATTTGCAAAAGAGCGTGTCAAAAGGCTGTTAGTGCCTTCGATTGCAGGTATTTTTATTTTGGGTTGGATAAGTGGTTATGTTACAAATCATTATGTAGATATGTTTGGTGGCAAAGGAAATCTTATTCCAGGTTTTATAAAATATCTGATTTATTCACTTTGCGGAATAGGACCTCTGTGGTTTGCACATGAATTATTTTTAGCGTCTATGATATTGTTGCTATTTAGAAAATTTGATAAAAATGATACACTATGGAAAATATGCAAAAAAACAAATATGATAATTATCTTGTTGTTGTTCTTTGCAGTATGGGGAAGTTCTTTTATTTTAAACACACCCCTTATTACTGTATATCGCAATGGTATCTATATTTTTATGTTTTTACTTGGATATTACGTTTTTTCACATGATGAAGTGCAGGAAAGGCTTAAGAAATGGCATTTACCACTTTTAATTTCTGCAGTTATTTGTGGAATTACTTATACAATTTATTATTATGGAGATAACTATACCACTGCAACCTGTTTACAAAGCCTATTTACTAATTTTTACCTATGGATAATTATTCTTGCAATTTTAGGTTGTGGAAAGGCATGGTTTAATGGAACAAATCACTTTACAGAATATATGAACAAAAGAACATTTGGAATATATGTGCTGCATTATCCAGTTTTAACAATAAGTGCATATTTATTAACCACATACTTACAACTACCAATGCTGTTATATTATTTTATTTTATTAATCATTGAAATTATGACAATGCCCCTTTTATATGAAATAATAAGTCGTATCCCTGTGCTAAGTTTCCTGCTTTTAGGGATATCAAAGCATTCTAGCTAAAAAAAGTAAATATTGTGGGTTATTAGTATAATCCACAATATTTTAATTCGCAATCTTTTCATTTTACATAGAAATTTTTTCAAAGTGTTGACCCTAACACTATGTCATAGTGTAATATAAAAATAGAGTTTGAAAATATAAACTAAAACTCATAGCCGGCAGAGTATTGGTCAGTATTCACAGCTCTAAAATCAAAGTTGGAGGTAAAGTTATGAGAACAGTAAAACAAGTTTCGGATTTAACAGGAGTAAGTGTGCGTATGCTTCATCACTATGACAAAATTGGATTATTAAAACCAACTAAATTAACAGAAGCAGGCTACAGGATTTATGATAATGAGGCTCTTGAAACTTTGCAGCAGATTTTGTTTTTCAAAGAACTTGATTTACCACTGAAAGAAATTAAAGAAATCATAACTAGTCCTCACTTTGATAAGATGAAAGCACTAGAAAATCATAAAAAGCTAATCGTTTTAAAACGAGATAGATTGAATAGCTTGATAGATCTTATAAATAAAACTTTGAAGGGAACGAATACGATGAGTTTTAAAGAATTTGATATGACTGAATATTATAATGTATTAGAAGAATTTAAGAAAGAAAATAAGGATAAAGTAATTAGAATTTATGGTAGTGTAGATAATTATAATGAATTTATTAAAAAATGTAAATCTAAGGAAGCTGAGATTGCTAAAGATGCTATAAAGCATTATGGAAGTATAAAAAAATTTACTGAAGCTTTGAAGAAAAATTTAAATAATAGTCTGGCAATAACTAAATCAGAACAAATTGATAAGTTTAAAAAAGATTGTCTTTACGATAAGCATCCCAAATTAAAAGAGCTATATAAAAAACTTACAGCTGACTTAAGTAAAGATCCTTCTTCAGAGGAAATTCAACAAATTTCTGGTGAAATAACTACTATAGCTAAAAAAGATTATGAAGCTTTTAAAACTAATATGGGAGACTATTATTGGTACACTATGGTACAATTTCACTTAGTATTTCCTAAGGGAATAAAAGTTGATGAGAAATATGGTGGAAGTGGTATATCGTGGATAGAAGAAATTGATAAAAAATATGGAGAAGGTGCGTCTAAATTTATTGGAAAAGCTTTAAAAATTTATTTGAGGGATTATGAGCCCAAAATAGAAACTCTATATAAAAAGCTTAGATCTAACTTAAGTAAAGCTCCTACTTCGAAAGAGATTCAACAAATTGTTTCTGAAATAGCAAATGAGACCCGAAAAATACACGAAACTTTAAAAGTAGATGAGGGAGAAAATTATTTAGGATATATGGCAGATTTTTATTTATCAAAACCTGAATTTATAAAAGCAACAGATAAAAAATATGGAAATGGTGCATCTAAATTTATTGGAGAAGCCCTAAAGTTTTATGCTGAAAATAATAAGTAATGAATTAGAAGTGTATGTTAAGCATATGATAATAGGCTAAATACTCAATATGACATATCATAAGGGACTGTTGCACTAAAAAATTAGTGCGACAGTTTTGAACTAAAAAATAAGGAGGTATCGTATTAAATTACACTTGTGACACAAGTTAAGAAATATTATGCAATAATATTCAATTTTTAACTTTTATTTCTATATCTTTAATCCATAATATAAATGTGAACATACTTCTCCGTCAAAATCTGCAACTTCAGGTAGATAACCCCATTCTTTACTCTTTTCAAGTGCAAATTCCATCATTTTTGTTCCAATCCCTTGACCTTGATAGTCATTATGTATATAGTAACTGATTTCTGCAGTATATCTCATAGCTCTTCTTCCTTTACGATAACCAGTAAAATGTAGATATCCTACAACTTTATTATCAATTTCATATACATAAAGTGGATACTCTAAACATTGATATTCCTCAAACCAAGAAATCCTTTCTTCCACCGAAAAAGTATCCATATCAGCAGTACAACGATGTGTTTCAATTGCTTGATTATAGATTTTCACCATTTGCTCTAAGTCTTTGTATTCAGCCAATCTTATGCTCATACTTATTTCTCCCATTCCCGTTATTGTTCAATTTAACTCATTTGCACTGTCAGTTTTATTAGATAGATATTTAATAATTTCTCTATACATCCAATAAAGACCTTGAATCAACCTTCATAGAAAGCAATATGATTAATCTACACTAAATTCTATCAAGTTTCTCTATTGTTCTCTCATTTTTAACATCTCCAGTATTTAATGTTGTTTTTGCTTCAATTAACATTGCATGCACTTCTTTTTTAGCAACTGGCATATGCTCAATTCCCTTTGGAATAATAAGAAATTCTCCTTGATTTAAAATGACATCCTTATCCCTAAACTTAACAATTAATGACCCTTTTAAAATATAAAACATTTCATCTTCGTTTTCATGAGTGTGCCATAAAAATTCGCCACTAAGTTTAACAATCTTTACATAAGAATCGTTAATTTCACCTAAAATTTTTGGACTCCAATGCTCGTTAAAAAGATTCAATTTTTCATAAACGTTGATCTTATCCATTTAAACATCTCCTTTGTATTCATAGGTCTTTGGCAGCATTGCAGGTTGAATTAATTTAATCTTAATACATTACCTCCTCAAGTAAACTTCACTCAACATTTAAAACTAATCTACTTGTAGTATTCAGCTTCCCATTTACGTATCATTTCTGTATTCTAAAATATCACCTGGTTAGCATTCTAAAGCTTTGCATATTGCCTCTAAAGTTGAAAATCTAATAGCCTTTGCCTTTCCGTTCTTTAATATAGAAATATTCGCCATAGTTATTTCAACTTTATCTGTAAGTTCTGTTACACTCATTTTCCTTTTAGCCAGCATCACATCAATATTGATTATAATTGCCATTTTATCACCTCAGACTGTTAAATCATTTTCCGATTTTATATCAATAGCATCTTGTAAAAGCCTTTGAAGAACAGCAGCAAAGACTGCAATCACAATTGAAACAAAAATAAAAATGATTGGAAATCCCATGAGACCCGGAGCGTCGTCTGCATCCGCTATAGGAGCTGCAAATGGTATTAGTACTACATATATAATTTTGTATTAATTATTCAACCTCAGCTACTACTCTACAAGGCAATCCTGTCATACCTGCAAAATTAATTGGATAGGTGTTTGCTGTAAACTTCATTATATTTTTTCCATTTAAAACTTTACCCAAGTTACAAAGATTCTCAATAATAAATATACCTTTGTCAGCACAATATTGGTCTTTGGGTGTATGCTCAATGCCACGTCTTACTCCCGCAAAGTCAATACCAATAATTGAAACTCTACGGTGAATCAACTGGTCAATTAACTCATCTGATAATTGTGGGTGTAATGTAAAATAAACCTTTGTACCATAATATTCCTTTTCTATAAAACCTGTATAAAAAGCAATAAACATATCCGCTTCAACAAAACTAATATCAATATCCGACACATCAATATCTCTGTCAAATATCCCACTTACATCAAATACTATACCTTTTCTCTTTGTAAACACCAATGGAAACTCTTTATTCATTACATCAAAATGAGTACCTGAATGACCAAAAGAAACCATTTTTTCATTATCTAAAGCATCTTTATTAGATGACCTAGTAACCTTTACGCTTAAATCAATCAACACACTATCACCCCTTATTTTAATTCATTTATCTGTGTCTCACAGAGTGTCACTTGAAATATTTATCAAGTAAAACTTTACCTTTCTCAATTAATTTATAACATATTTCTTTTTTATTATCTCTACACTGATAGTTTGTAATATCTTCACTAGTTAATAGCCATTTTACTAATAGCACTTCTGGTTAAATTGAATGTATAATATAAGAATAAAACTGACGTTAGTAAAATGCAAGGCTAACTTGCATGTACTGTCTATTTCTTTTATAATAAAATATATTTGGTCAAAAAATACATAAAAAATATAAATGAAGAGAGGACTAATAATGACTGAAAAGATTAAAATGAACGTACCTTTAGTAGAAATGGACGGAGATGAAATGACTAGAATCATCTGGAAGATGATTAAGGAGTTACTTTTGGAACCATACATAGACTTAAAAACTGAGTATTATGATCTTGGACTTGTTAAAAGAAACGAAACTAATGATGAAATAACTATTGAAGCTGCAAATGCAATAAAAAAATATGGTGTTGGTGTAAAATGTGCTACTATAACTCCAAATGCTAAAAGAGTTAAGGAATATAACCTTAAGAGTATGTGGAAAAGTCCTAACGGAACAATAAGAGCAATTCTGGATGGTACAGTTTTCCGTACACCTATTATAGTAAACAGTATAAGACCTCTTATGAGAACATGGGAAAAACCTATTACAGTTGCAAGACATGCATATGGTGATGTGTATAGAGATGTAGAGTACAAAGTAGAAGAACCTGGTAAAATGGAATTAGTGTTCACCTCTGAAAAAGGAGAAGAAACAAGACAAACACTTCATGTTTTCAATGGACCAGGTGTTGTAATGGGAATGCATAACCTTGATAAATCTATTGAAAGCTTTGCACGCTCCTGCTTTAATTATGCACTGGATATGAATCAAAATTTATGGTTTGCTTCAAAGGATACGATTTCCAAAACCTATGATCATAGATTTAAGGATATATTCCAGGAAATATATGATACTGAATATGATGCTAAGTTTAATGATGCTGGTATAGAATATTTTTATACACTAATTGATGATGCTGTTGCCAGAGTTGTAAAATCAGAAGGTGGTTTTATATGGGCATGTAAGAATTATGATGGCGATGTGATGTCGGATATGGTTGCTACTGCTTTTGGAAGTCTTGCAATGATGACTTCAGTGCTTGTGTCACCTGAAGGCTATTATGAATACGAAGCTGCTCATGGTACTGTACAAAAACATTATTATCAGCATCTTAAAGGACAGTTAACCTCCACAAATTCCATGGCTACTTTATTTGCATGGACAGGAGCTCTACGAAAAAGAGGAGAAATAGACGGAATAAATGAATTAGTTGAATTTGCAGATAGACTTGAAAATACATCTATTAGAACTATTGAGGAAGGTATTATGACTAAAGATTTAGCTTCACTTTCAGAGTTAGAAAATAAGAAAATAGTTAATACTGAGGAATTCCTTTTAGAAATAAAGAAGAGATTAGAAGAGTAGTATTAAAGAGGATACTATATTTTAGTGTGAGTGCTTTCTTTTTTACCAAGTGATTCTTATCTTAGGTTCAGATGAAGTTTGTACATAAAGAATGTTTTTCTCCATTTGAACCTTAAAATAATACTAGTTAGCTGTATTCTCGGTTGTTTCATCTGATGATGTTTGTGAATTTGTATTTTTAGTTGTTTGATCCGATGATGTTTTTGAATCTGTATTTTTAGTTGTTCCATCTGATGATGTTTTTGAATCTGTATTTTTAGCCGTTCCATCTGATGATGTTTTTGAATCTGTATTTTGAGTCGTTCCATCCGATGATGTTTTTGAATCTGTATTTTGGGTCGTTCCATCTGATGATGTTTTTGAATCTGTATTTTGAGTCGTTCCATCCGATGATACCTTTGAGTTTATATCTCCATTTGTGTTATTTGATGAAGTTTTCGAATCTGTATTTTTAGTTGTTTTATTTGATGATTCTGTATTGTCAGTAGGCTGTTGGTGGACAGTGGTTTTATCGGTAGTTTTTGCACTAGTAAACAGCCCTTTAAAATAAAATTTTCCTAAAATTCCAATCATAATAACTAATACAATGGATGTAATGGACACCAATGTTTTTTTATTGAAAGACATTGGTTTAGTTTTTCTAGTTTTTTTAGAAATTTTACCATTTATATTTTGGGGCTTATCAGACAATAAAGATAACTTACCTGTTTTCCCTATAGAACGTATTTCTTTAAATTTTTCAGGTGATCTAATTGTGATAAAGGGTTCACTTTGCAATCCATCTTTGTCCTCTATATATAATGTAATTGAAAACTTATCCTTTTTACTTAAAAAAGGTATGGAGACATCTAAAACATTATCTTTTATTGAGGAGTGAAATTTTAAACCCTTTGTTATTTTGGCATCTGCAATTTGTAAATTGTTTTTTAAACTTTGTATATTTATAGTTAGTTCATGAATTATTTTATTTGATACATTTGTTATAGTAACCACATATGCATGAACCTTTTTGTTATTTATCTTTATAGGTACACCATTTCCAACATTGCATAATATTTTAGGTGCCAGGCTTTTATAGTGGTCTAGCAGCCATCCAGATATAAATGATATTATTATAGTTACAACTGCAGTTTTAATAAAAGTTATCATATTCATCTTCGCTTCCTTATTTTTTCCGTTATGTACCTAAATTATAAAATAGATATATATCTGTGTCAAATTCTAAAATTAATCCTTGGCAATTCGTAATATACAGATTCCATTAACAATTAACTGCTATTCTTCTAAATGAATTAATAAAGTTATTGTATTTACACTTATATATACATTATAATATAGATGTTAACGTTATAAAATTTATAGTATCTAGAGGTGAATATTTATGTGGTAAATTGTTATTATTACAGACATAGTGATAGTATTACATAGAACTAAAGACACTGGATAAAAAAATATATAAATACAGAAAGCGAGATGAATTAAATGAGTACTATTTCGCAAAGAATTGAAAAGTTGCCAGTTACACCTATGCTTTGGAAAGTGCTGTTCTTAGCAGGTATAGGCTGGTTGTTTGATGCCATGGATCAAGGTATGGTATCTGGCGTAATGGCTGCGATCGGAAAATCATGGCAACTCACCCCTGCTGATCTCGGTTTATTGGGAAGTGCTTCCGCAGTGGGAATGGCCATTGGTGCTGCCGTAGCTGGAATGGCAGCTGACAGGTGGGGTAGAAGAACAGTTGTTACATTTACTCTTGTACTATATGGATTGGCTAGTGCCGTATCCGGGCTCGCCCCTAACTTTACTGTACTGCTCTTCCTAAGATTTTTAACCGGATTGGGCTTAGGTGGTGAACTGCCAGCAGCATCTACTTTAGTTAGTGAATTCTCCCCTGCTAAAGCACGTGGTCGCATGGTTGTTTTACTTGAAAGCTTTTGGGCTTGGGGATGGATTGCTGCAGCTTTAATTGCCTACCTTCTAATTCCTGTTTATGGATGGCGTATTGGATTTTTCCTAGGAGGAATACCGGCACTATATGCGGCCTATCTGAGAAGAAATATTCCAGAATCCCCTCGATATCTGGAACAAAAAGGACGTTTCAAAGAAGCTGATGAAATCGTAAGTAAAATGGAGCACCAGGCTGGGATAAATACTAGTGAAGTGGCCATAGATGACCAGGTAAAAGGGAAAATAAGTACCGCAACCCTTTCAGATTTATGGAATAAAACTTATTTTAGGCGTACTTTTGTGTTATGGATTTTATGGTTGGGTATTAATTTTGGTTATTATGGTTTTGTTTTATGGACTCCTACTTTACTTGTGGGTAAAGGTTTCAGCTTGGTAAAGGGCTTTCAATTCATATTAATTATGAGTATTGCACAGTTACCAGGATATTATAGTGCTTCCTACCTAATAGAAAAGATTGGCCGTAAGCCGGTTTTAGTAGTTTACCTTATAGGTACTGCTCTGTCATCATACTTATTTGGTCAAGCAACCTCTGTAACTACTGTACTTGTTTTCGGGTGTTTACTCTACTTTTTCAGTTTAGGTGCTTGGGGTGCTGTATATGCCTATACTCCAGAAGTTTACCCTACGAGTGTCAGAGGTAGTGGAGTTGGTTGGGCAGCTGCAATTGGTCGTATTGGTGCTATTGCTGCTCCTTATATAGTTGGACTAGTCTATGAGGCTAAAGGTAACCAAGTTGGCTTCACTTATGTATTTATCATATTAACTATAGTATTTGCAGCAGTTGCTGTAGTCGTTGCTATAATAGGTATTGAAACTAAAGGTAGAACTCTTGACGAAATTAATGTATCTTAACTTGAATTAAGTATTTCAGAACAAACGCGGACTAATCCTAAATATAAACAGTTAGAATGTGGACAAAATCCACATTCTTTATTATCTTTTGAATTGTGGTGGTATATTTTTGTATACTCATAAGCCGATTACTTTAACCAATGGGTCGGGCAGACCATTATCTCCTAAAAATTCACTTTTCGCCCATTATACATATATTGTAAAAGCTTTCTCATCTCTTCTTCAGTTATTTTTCTTGGATTTGATCCAGTACAAGCATCCATTATAGCATTATGAGCTATAAAATCTAGATTTTCATTAAAATCGATTTCACTTATACCATATTCCTTTATTGTAAGAGGAATATCCATCTTTTTATTCATATTACGAATCATTTCAGTTAATGAATCTATTAGTTCATCTTCATTATTTCCTGGAAGCTTGAGTCTTTTAGCTATTTCAACATACTTTTCTGAACAAACCTTCTTATTAAAATCTATAACATAAGGTAAGTATATAGCATTGGCACATCCATGAGGTATGTGAAATACTGCACCAGTTTTATGAGCTATGCCATGAGTTATTCCAAGAAGTGCATTTGAAAATGCCATTCCGGCAAGGCACTGGGCTATGTGCATATGTCCCCTAGCTTCTTTATCTGCTTCATAGGATTTCAATAAATATTTATGAATCATGATTATAGCATGCATAGCAAGTGGATCTGAAAAATCCGAATGCAAACTCGCCACATACGCCTCTATTGCGTGAGTAAGTGCATCCATTCCAGTATGTGCTGTAAGCTTTTTGGGCATTGTTTCTGCAAGAGCTGGATCTATTATAGCTGCATCAGGTGTAAGATTAAAATCTGCAAGAGGATATTTAATCTTAGATTTATAATCCGTTATTACAGAAAATGCTGTCACTTCAGTTGCCGTTCCACTTGTAGAAGGTATAGCAACAAATTGTGCTTTTCCCCTTAATTTAGGAAGTCCAAAAGGCACTATTGCCTTCTCAAATGTAAAATCAGGGTATTCATAAAATATCCACATTGCCTTAGCAGCGTCAATGGGCGATCCTCCCCCCATGGCTACTATCCAATCTGGTTTAAAATCTCTCATTATTTTAGCACCATTTATAACAGTATCCACAGATGGATCAGGTTCCACACCCTCTATTAATTTAACTTCAATACCTGCCTTTTTTAAGTATTCTTCAACTTTATTCAAGAATCCAAACCTTTTCATGGAGCCCCCACCTACGACAATTACTGCTCTATTTCCATCTAAATTTTTTAAATTTTCCAGGGCATTTTCACCAAAGTAAATATCCCTGGGCAAAGTAAATCTTCCCATTACTTTCCTCCTCATTATTGAATTCATGCCAATTTACAAACTTCTAAAAATTATATTCTATAAATTCAATATATCAGCAAGTACTATGCCAATGCATTTTTCATTATGAGAAGATTTGCTATAGCTAGATATTTTATAAAAATAAAAATAATTATTTAAAAAATTGTTGTAAAAAGCAACATTTTTTTAAGAAATAGTGTTGTTTTTTGCAACAGTGCTGTTTTTTCATACACTTTAAAAAAAATTGATTTCATATTTTTTTATCTTTGCGTATAATGTACTTCTATTTATTCCTAAAATTTTAGAAGCTTTTGATATATTACCATCACAATTATTTATACAATTTACTATTGCCCTCTTTTCCCATTCTTCCAATGAACACATATTGTACTTGAAACTTTCGTCATAAGAGCCGTTTTGTTTATTTTCTGAAGGATTGTTTTGGAAATAGAAAGATGTACTTCCATTCATGTTTACAATGTTTTCAATACAATTTTCTAATTCTCTGACATTTCCAGGCCAATTATAACTTAAAAGCTTTTCATATATATAAGGTTTCATTGTTGGAACAGGTTTTTTAAGTTTAAAAGCTTTTATTTCCAAAAAATAATCTATAAGTATTTTTATATCCATGTCCCTTTCCCTCAGCGGCGGCACATATATAGGTATTACATTCAATCTATAATATAAATCTTCACGAAAAGTCCCCCTTTTTACTTCTTTCCTTAAGTTTTTATTGGTAGCTGCAATTATTCTCACATCTATTTTTATATATCTATTTCCCCCTATTCTGGTAATACACTTCTCCTGAAGAACCCTTAAAAGATTTACTTGCATATCCAAAGGCATTTCCCCAATTTCATCTAAAAATAAAGTACCCCCATTTGCAAGCTCAAATTTTCCTGCACGTCCTCCGTGTTTTGCCCCTGTAAATGCCCCCTCTTCATATCCAAACAATTCACTTTCTATTAAGTTCTTTGGTATGGCACCACAATTTATCGCTATAAAACTTTTATTTTTTCTATCACTGCTATTGTGGATGGATTGCGCAATAAGCTCCTTACCTGTGCCGCTTTCTCCCTGGATTAATACGGTGGACGGGCTATTAGATATGTTTTTTAACTGTTCTTTCAAATTTATCATTTTTTCACTTTTGGCAATTATATCATCAAATGTATAAGTAACAGATCCGCTCATGTATTTATTAACCAGATTATATATATTCTGAATATCTTTAAATATAACCACCATTCCAGTGACATAATCACTTTTATCCTTTATTGGATACACATTTAAATTGAACCTCTTCTTTTTATCTGAGTATAAAATTTCTTTATCCTTATATACATTTCCTGATTTTAGCTCATCAAGTATATATTGCCAATTATATAAAACCTTATGTACATTTTTATCTATAATATATTTTCTATTTATTCCAAGCATACTACAGGCACTATTATTTATAGCTTTAACCATTCCATTATTATCTACGGCTAAAATTCCAAAATCTATGGAATTCATAATTTTATTCAAGTATTGGTATGCTTTAAACAATTCATTCTGAGATTTATGTAATTTCAAGTCATTTTCAATGGACTTTACTGCTGATACAACAAGTCCCAATGTATGAGGATGGGCAAGTTTCCGTTTCCCAGTTAGATTTAGACATCCTATTATGTCTCCCTGTTCATTGTGTATAACAGAAGCACAACAGGTATAAATCTGAAAAATGTTTATGAAATGTTCCTCGCCTGAAATTTGAACTGATGAATCTTCAAAAATAGCAGTCCCCATTGCATTTGTACCTGCACTTTTTTCGCTCATATCAGCACCTTCTACTATTCCAGCTTTTGCTTGCTCTATTACTATATCTTTGTCACCTATAATAGTTAATACAATCCCGTTCTTATCCCCAAGATACAATGAAAAACCTGATTTCTTTAAAAAATCATAAAGTATTTCCATAAACGGTCTTGCTATTTTTATAATCTCATTGTTCTTCTTTATTAAGTTTTCTAATTCCCTGCTGTTGAGTATTCGTTTGGGTTTGGGTATACCTTTTTCCATGTGATATTTAATGCACCTATTAAAAGATCTACTGATTATTTCACCATGAGTGGATAGTTTAAACATCTAGATTACCCCCTTTTTTATAATTATAATTTATTTTTTAATAATTTTTCTAGATTTTATTCAAAATAAAGAGGACAATTCCATACTTTATTTCCATAATATATGATATAATTTACATAAAATACATCTCATTTGATAACTATACTATTTTAAAAATGACTTTATTAATAAAGGATGTGATATTAAAATGAACTTTAAGAAACCAAAGAATATTATTTTAATCTCTTTTCTAACTCTATTGACTCTGTGTTTATTTAAAACTGGAATTGTTAAAGCCTCAACTCTTCCTGCAAAGTACAATATGGATCTAAACTTTAATGCAAACACTAAAACTTTGACAGGAAGTGAAGAAGTTACTATTAAAAATAGCACTGGTACAAGCTTAAATGATATAGTATTTCACCTTTATCCAGACTCTTATAACAAAAAAGAAACCATGCCCTCCTTGGTTGGTATAGCTGGTATGGAAGATTTAACTGAATCACAAAAAGGAGATATATATATAACTAAAGTCATTATGAATGAAAAAGATGTGAAGTTTACTCAAGATGATCAAATACTGAAAATAAGTTTAAATGAAGCTTTTGGAATCAATAAAAATATAAAAATTTCCATTAGTTTTAAATTAAAATTACCTATGGGAACTTCGAGATTAGGATATATGGACAATGACTACTCTTTAACCAACTGGTATCCCATACTATCAATGTACGATAATAAAGAGAACAAATGGGATGAAAATGTTTTCAACATAGTAGGAGAGTCCAATTACAGCGATATAGCAGACTATAACATAAACTTGAAAGTTCCTAAAGATTATGTAGTGGCATCTACTGGGGAGGAAAAAGAACAATCTTCTGATGAAAATAGTAAAATAATGAATTTAAATGCCAGTAGTGTACGGGATTTTGTCATTATAATGAGTCCTAATTACAAGGTTCTGTCTAAAGAAATAGATGGAATAAAAGTAAACAGTTATTACTTAGCTAAAAAAGGTTATAGTGATAATAGTACCGCTGAAGATGTTCTGGATTCAGCTGTAGGTGCAGTTCAATTTTTCAGCCAGCAATTTGGTAAATATCCTTACAATGAGTTAGACCTAATGGAAAGTCATCTATCTGGAGGAGCAATGGAATATCCCCAAATAATTCAAATGCCAATGTATCCTGAGAAGATACCAAGCTCTAATAACGATCAATATATATCCAGTTTATATGAGGATTCATTTATTTCACAAGCTGCAGTTCACGAAGTAAGTCATCAATGGTGGTATGTAACTGTGGGAAATAATGAATTTAAAGAACCATTTTTAGATGAGTCTTTAGCAACTTTTTCCACAGCCTATTACTTTGAAAAAACTGAAGGTGAATATTCCCAAAACGGCATACTAAATATGATACCTGCATATAGTAATGAAAGTATTGGAGCACTTTCATCCCAATATAAATTTCCCAGTATAGGATCAGGGGTGGATAAATTTGATGATGATGTTAATGGAACTGCATATATTATGGTTATATATGGCAAAGGTCCTCTTTTAATCGAAGATTTAAGAAAAAGAGTAGGAGATACTGTATTCTTAGATATAATGCAAACTTACTTTAAAGAATATAAATTTAAAAATTCATCCATAGAAGGATTTTTAAGTGTCATTGAAAAAAAAGCAGGCAAAAATGTAAATGATATCATTAAATCTTCTCTAAATTCCGACAATTATATTGCTGAAAATTTGAAGCTTACAGATGAACAAATAGAAAAACTAGCAAATGAACAATATAGGAATATGCTTAGAAATTTAGAAGAAAACAACGGATTAATTCTTGGCAGCCTTCAGCTTAGGATACTAAATGGTGAAAAAGCCCTACTAGTAAAGCCCTCTAATTTAGCTACAGATGAAAAAGAGTCCTTAGATAATATTATAAAAACTATGACATCTAACAGCAATATATCAATAAAAGAAGATAAAGATGTAACTGATGAGGATATAAAAAATAATAATATAATACTCTTTGGTAATCCATGGAACAATAAAGTCTTTGATTCTATGAAAGATGATCTTCCAATACTTTTAACTAAAAATACTACTTCCTGTGACAATTTTTCTTTTAAAAATGAAAATATAAATGGAGCTTTTACTATTAAAAATCCTAAGAATGATAATAAACTAATGTTAGTGTTTTTCTGGACAAAAGACAATTCATTTTATACAGATTTAAATTTAATTACAAATTCTCAATTTACCATATCCATAGACAATAAACAATTCTTTAACGGAAGATTTTAGAGAATCACTTTAAAAATGATTCTCTAAAACATAAAATTCCACTAAAATATCCAAATCATTTAACAGGAGTTGAGTAATGTGACTTATAAAATATTTGATCTACTTCAAAGTCTTATTGATATTGAAAATATGTCGTTAAAACTGTACTTAAAAATAGAAGAACACTTTAAAAATGAATCTCAAGAAATTAATATACTTGCTAAAACTATTGCAAAACAAGAACAAAAACATATTGAATATTATGAAAGTCTGTCTTCTAGCTTGAAAGGTAAATTGGATGATTCTATCGATTTTTACCTCTACGATAAAATTTCAGGACTTTTATTTGAATTTAAAAAAAATATCAAGATTCCTGAAGTAAATACACCCAGGCACTTAATTGAATTTGCCATAGAATTTGAAAGAAACAATGTAGCACTTCTCTTAAATATTCAAGGTAGATTACTACAAAATATAAATGATGTAAATAATAGAATTTATAGAGTTATATCCATTATCATAAGAGAAGAAGAAGAACATGAAAATATGTTTAGAAAACTGCTAGAATAATTTTTAAAAAAATTCATCATATATTAGTATAAATTATATCTATAAAAATAAATATGTATGGATAGATATATTAAGGAGATATAGAGTATCCATGTATAGTTTAGATCCAAATACCTTAAGTTTTTTAGATAAAATCAGGATTGACAAGGGAATAGATGATTTAAAAAACTTTTTCCTTCAATTATCTAAAAAAAATTTAAAAAAAGCACTAGATTTTATCAACGATAAGCATTTGGGATTTAATATTTTATTTATTCTTGAAGAAATACTTCAGCAAAATAACTTATTTAACAGTTTAACAGAAAAAAACAAAGTAGCACTTTTGATTGTAAAAGAAATACTAACAGATAAAAAATATGATTTGGCATCGGAACAAGTATCCTTTGATTATATACAAATAATCCATTCAGTTCTAAAGTGGATATTGGAAACCGGATTTCATGATGATGGTATAAATGATGAATACGATCAGGTTTTAGACATTACATCCATACTTCTAACAAAAGTTTATAGAGATACCACCCTGCTTCCTATTATGGCAGATATGATTTTTAAAAGATACCAAAAAGGATTTTTCATCCATGATCTGGTATGGGGTTTTTTTGAATGTGCCAATCCAAAAAGCTTAAATATTATTGGAGAACGCTTGCTATCTTCCAATGTAGAAGACGTTAAAATAGCATCTAAGTTATTGAACTTTATACCAGGAATAGATAAGGTTACTACCAAAGAAAGAAAATACACGATATTTTTAAATTGGATGAAAGAAAATAGTGCATTTTTAAAATATACTGGTGAAAGTTTTCATCAGACTACAAATCCTAAACCCTATAAGATAGTTCTTGAAGGCAAATATTTATGTAAAAGTATTTCCCCTAATACTGGAAAAACTTTATGTTCTCCATCAAAAAAAGAATCCAATTTATTAGACCAGTTTAAGAAATTGGATTCTAATACCAAAGTGCTGCTTGCAAATTTTTCATTTAGAATACATTATAAAAACATATATTTATGGCATATATGGCGTGAATACTCCCTGGAAAAACAGATAAAAATTGCTAGAATAGGAGTATTACAATGATTAAAATTTCAAACAGTAATTTTGATATAAATTCAATAATAGCTCAATATAAAGATAACAGCATAGAAAGATATATTCTTAATGAACTTTCCTCAAGCAGCCAAACTTATTATTATAATTCCCTGGAAGAATTAAAATTCGAACTGGATTTAAGAAAAAATATTGTAGATGCATCTGTAAGATTAAGCATGAGTAAGTTTCGTTTTCGTACTTTTCGTAAATCAATATGCAACCCAGAGTACTGGGAAAGGACAAAACAAGGTGGTTTTCTATTGAAGAAAGGGGTAAGAGCCTCTGCTGCCATTGATGACATCTATAAAAACAGCAGTAAATATGGTACAGAATGTGCCACGGCAATAGTCATAGTATATTACAAAGGTTGTCTTAGTTCTTTCCGTGAAAAAATTTTTGACTCCACTTTTAAACATATATATTTGATGGATTGGCAGAACACAGATGAAAATCTTTCCTTAGATGTTATTATTGATGTGGATGTTTATTTACCAGGAGATTGCAGATACTTTAAAAATCCTGAAGTGAATCCTATAACTCCAGAATGGCAGGGTGAAAATGTAATTGTACTGGGAAATGGAAAATATTATGGCCATGGAATAGGCATAAAAACTGCAGATGAAATAATTACAGCATTAAATAAACGTCGAATTATAGGAGCAACACATTCAGCATACCTATTGGATTCTGTTACAAGACCAAATTTCAAACAATTAGCGGATATTTATTTTAATGCATCTTCAAGAACTGATAAAGTATCCTCTGTCAAGACAAGTCAGACGTGGTAAAGCTACTTTACAGCAAAAAAGATTCCCATGATATAAGTCTGGGAATCTTTTTATCCAAGAGCTAGAATTAACTACCATTCTAAACCTATGAATCACTTGATATTCTAAAAAATTTTCTAATAATAACATACAATAGGAGTGCCTACGTCAATATTACGAAATATTGTCTGTGCTAAACCATATGGTGAATTTACACACCCATGAGAACCATTTGTCTTGTAAATTTCCCCTCCAAATACACTTCTCCAACTTGCATCGTGAATCCCAATGCCTCCATTAAATGGCATCCAGAAACTAACAGGAGAGTTATAATCCTGCCCCTTTAAAGTAGCGTTTTTTTCTTTATATTCTAATTTGTAAATTCCTCCAGGTGTTGCGGTATTTAAACTTACATTGCCTGTAACAATGTCTCCTTCCACTATCAGTGAACCATTTTTATAAAACCACATATGTTGATTTCCCATATCTATTTCTACATATGTATTTCCAATATCATTGCTGCTGTGGGAAACTGCGGTTTGATTGTATACTGGTTCTTTCGTTACGGCTTGTCCCTGTTTTATTACCCCAATTAAATCCTGTACTTCCTTATTAATATTAATTTGCCAGCCATAGGTACCACCACTAACATTTAAAGTGTTTCCTGATGATGTATGGAAACTTCGCGTTTTACCAACGGTATTATAAGTATTGGCAAGTGATTTTACATATTCCTTTACTTTTTCCTCATCAAGTGTAACATTAAAATTGTCATCAACTATAAACCACTTATTAATTGTTGAGCCATCTAAAATTTCTTTACTATCTCCAAAAGTATAGGTAACTTTTGAAGCCACATATTTATTGAGCACATCCCTAGCTTTTATAACATTCTCAGATTTTGAAGTATACTTTGGAGTTATGTAACAATTGGCAGATTCTAAATCTATTGTAGTCTCCATTTTAGATACGGCATCTGATACACATTTTAGTAGAATATCTTTATCTACCTTATTGCCTTTTACTTGATCTACAATATTAAAGGAATTACCTACATATTTAAAACTAGGTTCTTTAGGCTCAATTATATTGCTGGACGTAAAACAAGATAGATTGTCCACCTGTTTTGTTAACTGTTCTTTATTGTATAAAACCTCAGCTGTCATATTAGAACTCTTTGTATTTAAAAATGATAAGGCCCATTTAAAAGGATTCTGTTCATCTTTAAAATTCTGAAATTGTTCATCTGATTTATACTTTAAATTAATATCCCTTGCTTTAATTTGTTCTTTTTTGCCGTCTCTTTCTCTTATGTTCAAAGTATATGTATTCAGCTCCGATGTCATTTGTTTCTTAATTTCTTCCACTGTTTTACCTGATACATCTCTACCGTTAATCTTAGAACCAAAATATAAATGCTTTATGAAATACATTGACGCAAATAAATATACAATAAGTAAAGCGCAAATAAAAATTGCCATCTTTGCGACAATTTTATTGCGCCTATCTACAATTTCCATAGTATCTTCCCTTCTATAACCTAGTTTTTCATAATTGTTTTTCACGTACTTTCTTCTAAATGCCATCATCTTATATATTTTTGACAACAAAAATACTCCTAAAAATAAATTTACTTTAAATAAAATTATAGCGGTAAATAAGTACTATTAAATAACAATTATAGTCATAATTTCTTATATTATAACATTTATGCTTAATTAATATCAATACAATTTTTATATTAATTATTTATATTTTAAAGCCTTTTATTTTTTATATCTATACTATTGTCTGTCACCATAAATTGAATAAAAATTTTGCCTTACGGTAACACTATCTTTAGAATTTAAAAATTGCTTAAATTAAAAAGTTAATCTTAAATAAGTTTATTCACTTTATTAAAATAACTATTGTAATTATATAAAATATACATTAAGTAAAAGGAGATACGCAAATATGAAAAATAAGCCAGATGACAGAACAAATAACGTAGATAGAATTCAGCACAATATCACTAATAATATTAAAAATATCAATCTTGCAGAAGAAATGATTAAAAAAACAGATGATGAAAAAACGAAAAAAACACTAATAGAAAAAAATAAAAGAAGGAAAAACTCTCTTAATTCCATGAAAGCAGAAATTAAAGATGAAGCAATAGACAAAAAAAATGGATATCAGTAAATGATATTTACTTTAATGTATGTTCAAGGTTTGATAAAATGCCCTTCATCAATTGACAACCCAAACATGATAAATTTATTTTATATCAAAAAGATTCCCATGATAACAGTCACAGGAATCTTTTAGTGCTGTAAAAAAACAATTCAGATTGAATCTAAGAAAGCTTAATTATTCTTCAATTAAGTCCCCTTCTATATTCCTAATAATAGCGGTTTCATCTGGCAAATCTCCAATTTCAATTTTTATTTCTGTACAAATATCTATTATATTTTCATTATAATTTTTAAGATATTCAAATAGATTATTAGAATTAATACAACTGCGTTTATTTACAATAACAGACATGCTATTTACTTTCGAAATTCCTTCTTTCTTACAACATTCATCCAACCCTCTTGATATTTTACTTAACAATATGGTATCCTGCATAAAACCCTCATCTCCCCAATATTTTTTTATTATAGTCCTTTGATATTATTTATATATTCAAATTTATTACGATTATGTATAATAAAAATCTATTGGGAAAATATTTTTAAACAGTTACCTTATCAATACATTACATGAAAAATCTCCAATTAATTAAAGGCTTTCTCACCTTTTTAATATCCATTAACAATAACTTCTAATTTTCCTGTTTCGGGATCCATTATTAACCCATGAATTTTTATATCTCTTGGAATTAAAGGATGCTTTCTTATCAAACTCACACTTTCTTTTACAGATTCTTCTACAGAATTAAACCCTTGCAGCCATTTTTTTATGTCAATACCAGCATCAGATAAAGTTATTATCACATCACTAGCGATCCCCCGCTTTATGGCCTGTTTTAAAATTTTATCTGAATTTAAATTGCTCATACCACAATCATGGTGACCAATTACCAAAACTTCATCTGCCTGAAATTCATATACAGCAACTACAATGCTTCTCATTATACTGCCAAAGGGATGCATCACAGAAGCACCGGCATTCTTAATAAGTTTCACATCCCCATTTTTAAAATTCAACGCCTTTGGAAGAAGCTCTGTTAACCTAGTATCCATACACGATAAAATCACCAACTTTTTATCCGGGTGTTTAGAGGTAGTATATTTATCATACCTTTTATTCTCTACAAAACAACGATTATAATCCAATATTTGCTGTAATTTATTCATGGTATTCCTCCAAAATTTTTAAATAAATTCATATCTTCTATAATTTCATTTCATTTAGTATATCTTTTAGCTTTTTTAATTCCTCATTGGTTAAAGTAACACCCTTACCCATTTTTGTATGTTCAGGTGACCAATCTCTAATATCAAATTTAGGAGCATTATTGTTCCAACTGATTAAGTTTAATTCTTTTTTCCATCCCTTTGGTGATTCTGAAATAATTCCTATAGTTTCTTCTATATCATATTTTATATCTGCCATAATATGCCTGCCTCCTATATTCATTAAATATTAATATTTCAATTATACCATATAAAAATTCAGCTTAATGCAAAGTGCATTTAAGCTGTAATCTGTAAAAACTATTATTTCAAATATATTTAAGAACTTTTCTAAATTCTTTCTTCAATCCATTTATGTATATCTTCTATAACATTTTCTTTTTGATCTTTTTCACTTAATATTTCATGATAACATTCAGAATATATTTTTATGGACTTATCTTTTGAACTTATATTGTTAAAAAGCCATTCAGATTCTTCTCTTCTAACTATTTTATCCTTTTCCCCGTGAAGAATAAGACAAGGATACTTGTAACTTTTTACATTTTCTCCAATCCATTTAGATCCCTTTATAAATGATTCTCCCAAGAGTTTTATATTGGTTTCCCTTAATATAAGAGGATCATTATTATAATCTTCAATCACCGCTTTATCTCTACACATGAATTTGACTAAAAGATTAGGGGATTTTTCCCTTGGATTTTTTTCAAAATAATCATTCTCTTTTAAGTTTTTAAAAGCTGGGGGTTCTAAAACTGCAGCTCCTGATAATATTTGTCCCTTCAATTTATCCTTATATCTTATTCCGTAGCCTGCTGTAATAAATCCCCCCATACTATGACCGAACATAAAAACAGGCATTCCTTTATTTTCTTCTTGAGCCATGTTTACCATTTTATCAGCATCCTGAAAAAAATACTGAAAATCTTCTACATATCCTCTTTCTCCTTCAGATTTTCCATGTCCTCTATTATCAAATCTGTAAACGGTATAGTTAAATTGATTTAACTTTTCTGTAAAATACCCATATCTCCCTGAATGTTCACAAAGTCCATGCACTATTACAACTACTGCCCTAGCACAATCCACCACATCTTTAGTATAAAATAACTCAATGCCATCAAATGTGCTAAATTTTCCTTCCAAATGATTTGACATATATATCACTCTCCTATATTAAATTATTCTACAAAAGATTTACTTTTCCTTCAAACTATTTTTTGAAAATTTTGTAGAAATAACTACATATTTATTATTTAAATATGTAGTTATTTCTATTTACTCACTTCATAAATACCTTCAATAATGCATCTTACCAATTGAATAATGCATGTTAAAAGAAAACTATATTTTTAATCTCTATAGCTCTATAAAATAAAATTATCAGAGAGCAGGAGGTGTTGTTTTTGAAGATAATCGTCTTAAATGGAAGTCCAAAATCACACAAAAGTGTTACAATACAATCAATGAAATATCTGGAACAGAATTATGAAAATCATCAATTTGAGTATATCTACATTATAAAAGATATAAAAAAATATAAGCGATCCAAGGAAGGATTAGAAATTTTATGTAAAAAAATTGGAGAGGCAGATGCTGTCATATGGGCTTTTCCTCTATATTATGCCCTGGTACCTTCTCACTATAAAAGGTTTATTGAATTAATATTTGAAAATAATTTAACAGGTTATTTTTCAGCAAAATATACCAGTGTATTCTCTACTTCTATTCATTATGCAGATATTCATGCATATAATTACATGAGGGCAATATGTGAGGATCTGGGCATGAACTATGTAGAATATCTATCCCATGAAATGCAGGATTTAACAAAGGAAAACAGAAGACAAGAACTTAAATTATTCTTTGAAAATTTACTTACTTATGTTAATGAAAACCTAATTACTAATAAGTTATTTAACACCTTAAGTGAAAGCACATTTAGATACAATGCAGGTAAAACAGATAAGTTTATTCATACTACTAAAAAAATAATTATTTTAACAGACGCCCAAGAAAAAGACAGTAATCTTAATGAAATGATTGATAAATATAAAAGCTATTTACAAAGTTCAGTAGAAGTATTTAATCTTTATCAGATAGATATAAAAGGTCCTTGTCTAGGCTGCTGCAACTGCGCCCAAGAAAATATATGTGTTTACCACCACAAGGATGGTTACCGAAAATTTTTAGATTATATTATTAATAATGGAGATATAATTATTTTTGCCGGCACTATAAAAGATAGATTTTTATCCTCACGCTTTAAACTCTATTATGACAGAAGTTTTTGTTACACCCATATTCCTTTCTTAAAGGGTAAACAAATAGGCTATATTATTTCAGGAAAATTAAGTGAGCACCAAAATTTGAGACAAATATTAGAGTTATATACTGGAGAAGATAGAAATTTAATTGGATTTGTCACTGATGAAAGTGAAAACAATGATATTATAGATAATCAAATATATACCTTTGCTAAAATGAGTGTGAACTACTGTGAAAAAAATTATTTTAAATCCGAAACCTTTTTGAGCGTAGCTTCAAGAAAATTGTTTTCCGATGCCATAGAAGGCCACTTAGGAGCCATATTTACAGCTGATTATAAGTACTATAAAAAAAATGGACTGATAAAAAAAATATCCTTTAAGCAAAAAATGCAGGTGAAGGTTATGAGATACTTTATGGGAAAAGAAAAATTCAGAAAAGAAGTTCAGAGAAATATGGTTGATCATATGATTACGGGCCATAAAAAAGTTCTTCAAAAAATAGGTAACTAAGTAATGGTTAATAGTTTAAAAGCAAGTTTAAATGTAACACTAGGCTTTGTGCCTTTAATACTTCTCTGGAGTATCTCAAATAAACTAGGATTAATTTTAGGTTTAGTTTCCATTGTAATATTATTTATAAAAAATGTAATAAATAAGAATATAGGAATTATGTCTTGTGTGTTACTAGTATACTTCATCACATCCAATATATTATATTTTTATTTTCAAATGAACTTTATTGTTGAGTATAGATATTTAACTTCTTATATAACATTGGGTTTAATGGGATTTATCTCTATTATGATAAAAAAGCCCTATACTATGTATGAAGCTAAAAGTGGATACAAAAAAGGCTTTGGAGAATCTCCATTATTTATAGAGGTTAATATTTTGATAACAAAGATATGGACGACTATATACTTAGTTAATGCTATTATAGAATTAACAACCCATAATACCATTACTATTATAGTTATAAATATATTAATAGTCCTGGGAATTGCATTGTCTATTATAATCCCGGGATTACTTCCAGAAGCTTAAAATAGAAGAGGGTTTTATATGGAGATGAATTTAATTTGCTCAGAGAACATAAAAAGAATATTAGAGGAAGTTCTTACTAACCGTAAAATAACAATCAGTAAAGATGCGAAAGTGTGCATTATCGAAAAAGGATTTAATTTAGAATCAGGGAAAATAGGCATATATTTTGATATGAGCACCCTAAACCTTTTAATGGACTATTTAGATCAGAGCACAGCCAGTAAGGAAGAAATTAAAAATATAATAACAGGAAAATGTGAAGAGGATGAACTTAAAGTACTCACTTATGATAATATTTATTATTTCGAATCTGTAGGAAACAATGTATTTTGTAAGACAAAAGATAAAAAATACAAGGTGAAGGAAAAACTCTACGAATTGGAAAAAAAGTTGGAAAATAAAGAATTTATAAGAGTGAGCAAATGTTTTATTGTAAACATAGTGAAAGTAGATCGTATTATTTCATGGTTTAATAGTAAGCTTATATTAAGAATCATGGATATAGACGAGGAGATTTATGTTACACGAAAATATTTAAATGATTTCAAAAAATTCCTGGGATTCTGAGGTGAACTAAACATGAAAGGAAATTTAAAAGATTTTTTATTTAATTTGTCAATATCCATGTTTATAGGATTATTTGTAGGTATGGTTCAAGTAACCGCTGTAAACATAAACAGTGAAACTATAACTATATTAATTATATCTTCCATAATTGGGGGAGCTATTGGAACAATTTCTATGTCTGTTTTCATATATATATTTGCCATAAAACAAAAAGATGTAAAACTGGCATTTATATCAGTATTTATAATAATAGGAGCTATTTCCTATATGCCATCCTTTTACTATTATTTAGCTTATAATAATACTATATCCCTGATACAATTAATATCAATTTTAATATCAGCAGAACTTCTTGGAATGAGCTTTTCTTACTATTCCTATAGAAAATGTTTGGATTTAAATTCAAAACTAAAAAATAAAAAACAGCAATTGAAAAGAAAATCCTAATTACATTAAAATTTTTCACTATATGAATGTATACCTATAGGGGTATTTTTATTGCAATCCCCCATATTTTTTGCACTATTTTTTCTTATTGAAAATTTTCTTTTCAATTTACTTTACTATGCTTTCCATTTTTTAATCTTCTTTTATATAAGTAAACGGCTCCTTATCATACCATTCTTTTTTATAAGGAAGTGATCTATTTTTTGAAATATTCTTATTGAATTGATTGTTTTTGATTTTTCTACTGAGTCTACAGGCAATTTCAAATACACCTGTATATCCCATATAAATATTGGTGGGTCCAAACAGAGGCAATATAGGTAAGCCTTGTTTAGCAGTAATATTATTAATTCCACTATGAATTACAATTACATCTGGCTTTAATTTATTTACAACATTTACCTATTCAAAAGGTTGTTGAGTTGCTACATTAAATACAACATCATCTATATTCTCCAGGGCCTCAAAGGTTGGTTCTATGAATTTATCTATATGATGTCCTTTAAATCCTACAATCTCCATTCCCAAATCCTGTAATACTTCTGCAGTAGCAACTATTCTGATAGCCCCTCCTCCTAAATGCATCCTTTTACCTTTAAGCTTTTTTCTATATGGTTTAAGACTTTCATTAAGCAATTCATCTTCTTTTTTCAGAAAAGCTTCTGCTTCTTTTTCTAGATTAAAGTGCTCTACAATTTTTAAAACCCAACGTGCCGTATTCTTTCTTCCAATTGGGATTGTATCAATTATAAAAGGAATTCCATACTCTTGTTCTACATATTTAATATAATAATCATCATGTGTTCCACATATGCTTACATTTAAAGAATTTTCCAAAGAATATGCAAAATCTTTTGGTGCAGAGTAACAAGGCAGAAAAGTTACAGTTAACCCTATGGCATTTAACAACCTTTCTAGTTCAAGTTCATCAGCTCTACTCATAGAGCCCACATTAAAAATATTAACATGTCTGGTAAGTAAATATTTTCTTTTTATTTCTTCAAAATCATCTTCAACTAAATTTTCTTCCCTGATTACATTCTTTAAAAGTTTTTTCATTATACCATTATAAGCTGCATCATATGCCGTAGCCATTACTTTTGTTTTAAATCCTTCACAAGTAACAGGCATTAAAGCAGCGGCAACTTCTGATTGCAAATCAGAGATTATTCCATCTATATCATCTCCAATTAATGCCGGAACACATCCACTTACTGCAATAATCACTTCTGGCCTGAATTCCTTATCAGCATATATAATTGTATCTCTCAACTTTTTTTCTCCTCCACTTATTACATCTGATTCATCCAGATTAGTACTCAGCCATAATGTATTTAAAATTCCAAGACTTAATCCATGTTGGCATCCATAAGTTTGAGAAAAACTGCGATTTGCATTATTCAAACATGCTTTATTCAAGCAATCTTTTAAATTGGCGCACGTTCCTCCAAAGGCAATACCAGCTTTCAATCTTTCTTCTATCTCTAATGTACTTTCTATTTGTTCCTTTAATCTTTTTTCTCCACCAAAAACAATATCCCTTTCCGTCACATTTGTACTAGGCAGGGATGTTGCTCCACAATAACCTCCTCCTAGATAAGCTGAACCAGAATTAGTTGCATTGTGTAAATTATAGCCACAACCTTGAAGCTGTATGTATGATGGGTATTGCTCTAGGAATAGCTCTTAATGTAGACAGTACACCTCCTAGTGCACATGAGTATCGTGGTCTGTCAACAAACTTGCTCATCTTTCCTCCAATCTGCCATCTGGCTGACTAATATTTTATAATTTAAAATTGTATTTTATCCATTCTATCAAAGAGATCTGTAGACAGATATCTCTCTCCTGTATCAGGCAATAGAACTACCACATTTTTTCCTTTAAATTCTAGACGTTTTGCAATTTGTGGGGACCAGGTACTCCTCCAGATAAAACTGGCGAATCATATGGCTCTACTGCGATTATCTTTATATTAGGATTTTTTTCTTTTAATCCTTCACTAACCCCTGTAATTGTCCCTATTGCTGAGGTTGAAATGAATTTTCAATTTGAAAAGAAAGTTCTTCTGCCCTTCTTATTGCACCTTTCATTCCATCTTTTGCGGGTGTTAGTATTAGTTCAACATTTAATGCTTTCAATGGCTTTTTACGTTCATCACTCATACTTTCAGGCATGGTTATGATAATATGATATCTCTTTGCAGCAGCTACAAACGCTAGGCCAATTCCTGTATTACCACTTATAGGCTCAATAATTACAGTATCTTTATTTATTAATCCCTTTTCTTCAACATCTTCTATCATAGCTAGAGCAATACGATCTTTAACTGAACTTAGAGGATTAAAATATTCTAGTTTTGCAATTAAATTACCCCTTATTTTTTTTCTTTGTTATAGTCAGTCAACTGTAATAATGGTGTATTTCCCACCAATTCAGTTAACTTTGTAGAAAATCTGCCCATGTAATCACTCCCTATTTAATACCTTCTTCCTTGAAAAGAATTTATTTTCTGTTTTTTTATACCTTTCAATAATTTATGTTCATCACTTCTCTTGTAATATCTTATTATCGTTTTTAACGCCTCATCAAGTTTCATATTAATACCAAATACAGAAATGTTATTTTTCCCCAATTGCTTTTCTGAACTAGGTCCGCATCTACTACATAACAGGCATCTGCAATCAGAAATAGCTTCTATTTTTCTTTGAATCTTGGGATTAATGTTACCACAAGAATGTTTAGATGAACATAAACTACAATTCACACTATTCCTTTGATTTTTCTCAACTAATCTTTCTCCTAAATTCTCATAGGTTCCATCATCATTTACTTTTATTATGAAAAAAGAATTTGAAGCTCCAAAATGTTTATCAATGTTGACTCCATCTGTTGAAGCAACTGCAATATTATATCCCATAATACTTTCATCTCCTTCTTTGTTAATGTATTTAACACTCTAATTCATAAATTAAATATATTGGAAATCACCATATAATCCATATAGAAACTTTAAAAATAAAAGAAGCCATACTTTTCAAAAAGAGGCTATATTCTCCAATAAGAAAAATATAGCCTCTAGTTTCCTAGTCAACCATTTTAAAGTGAATCTTCTATGCTCTATAACATTTTCTACAAAAGTATTTTCTAGCTAACAAAAAAAGACTATAATTCCTATATAAGAAAAATAGCCTCTATTAACAAAACAATTTTATAAGATTTCTACTTTTCTTATCTTTCAGAGTATTAACACACTCTGTAGGAATTGACACCGATGCACAAAATGTCGGTTGTCGGACTTCATAGGGCCTATCCCTCCGCCGCTCTTGATAAGAATATACTGTATTAAGTTTCAGCCAATTTATTTTTTAAATATTTATAATAATCAATTATATGCTTATTATATTAATTATGTTTTATTATGTCAATACTAAATTTATAAAAACTACTGTAGAAGAGACACTAATTTTATTTATATTAAAAAATTTTTTTGCTGATTTTTTAATATAAAAGTGGAGCGCTGTAAACCACTTTAAAGAATAGTCCCACAGCACTCCATTTTCATCTAAAAGTTTATCACAAGTATAAAACATACTTTGTATTCTGATTAAGTTTAAATTGCTTTCTATATATTGTATACAACGCTTTCATAAATAGTTACAAATTTTATTATTTATATAAAAATAAGCGTTTGTAATTTGTTATAAGTTTCTCTGGCTTTTTTTCTCCAAAAAACTTATATCTTAAGTAATCATCAACATATATGTTAAATGGGACCAGTAAAAACCATATTACAGCATAAGGAATACATATCTGTCCCAAAATATTTCCCCAGATATTAGAATAATCCCATATTTCAAACTGAAGCCATATGTTTAAAATGACCCCTGAAACAAATTCCAATACTAAAATTATAAGGGTGCCTATTAAACATTGTTCCCACATCCTACGATTAGAAAAGCCATGCCCTTCGTTTAATTTCCCAATAAAGAAAGCCGATATACCTCCTACTACCAGCATAGATATATGTGTCCATCCATGCCATAAGCCTTCTAGGATCATATAAATACTGCCCATTATAAATATTAAGATTAAATCTTTTTTTAAATTTATATACTTATAGGATATCATATTCAGCCTCCAACTATTTTAGCTTAAACCTTATTCTTTAAACTATATTATAGTTTATACACCAAATCAATTTTTTATGTTAGGAATGCTGTTTATATATTAAATTTATCTATTTCACTTTCAAATTTATATGATATTTCTTTAAGACCTCCTGCCACATCAGTAAATTTATTTACCGATAATGTTATTTCTCCTGAAGATGCCGCTATTCCCTGGGTACTTGCCGAATACTGCTGGGATATAGAAGATATATTCTCCATTCTTGAAAAGTTTTTTATGTATATCAAAGGCAAAAGTTAATTGATTATGAAGATATAGACTCTACAATATCACCATTTCTCAATAAATTTCTCAATGATGATATTTTATTGTCCATAGATTGTAAACTTTCAAGAACTTTTTTTTCTTCAGGACTTGTAAAAATCACTTTACTTATTCCTCCATTTTTGATAATTATGCGCTTAATTGACATAAGTATTAAAATTGGATCATGGGTGGCCATAAGTACTATTTTTTCTTTTTTAATTAGAGCATCCAGTGCCTTTTTTCTGTCTATACCCGCATTTTCTATTTCATCAATCAAAACTATAGGAGATGTACTTAAATAGGCAGTATCTGCAATCATGAGAGCCCTGGACTGTCCTCCACTTAAAGCAGTTAAAGGAGTATAATAAGAAAATTTTTCCCCTGAAAGTTCATTGGCTTTTTTAATTATACTATCCACTATCTCTTCTGAACCATAATTTTTCCTGCACTTTGAATGCATAGTCAAAAATTCACCTACTGTAACATCCATTACAAAATTCATGTTTTGAGAAAGCTGTGCCACCAATTTTCCTTCTGAAGAAAAGCGATTTGATATATCCGGTACTTTATCATTTATAAGTATTTGTCTGCCTGTAGGTGTATCCTTTTGAGCCATATATTCTATATCCGCCAGCAGACGACTTTTTCCTGAACCTGTAGGTCCTACTATAGATATAATCTGTCCCACATTTAAATCCAGTGTTATATTTTCAGGTTTACCCTGTTTATCATACCCTCCAATAACAGTTATTTTATTAACAGTAGATTTATCGTCATTTTCTATAACTTTTTTATCTGACAACAAACACAACTCCTTTAAATGTTCTTAATCATATTTCTCAAGTGATTCAGAGGTTCAGGTGGAGTTTGCTCATTCGGATAACTCCATTTTCTTAACATTTCCAAGTTGAAAGTCACTACCAATTTCAGTTTCCCCAAGACAATAGGAACATAATGCAGAGGGCATGGTAAACCTTAATTTTTTATGTTCTATGTTTTCAATATGGCGGGCTTTAATGAAAAGCTCTCCAAGTTCATTACTTCCCTGACCGGTTATTCCATTTACATGTAGTATAACGGCTTTAGAATTACACTGTCTTATACGAAATGTGAAAACTTCCCGTTCAGCTTGAGATACAATTTCTCCCTTGGTAACTACAATAATATCTGCATATTTAAGCATAGGTCCTATTTTTTGAGGTGTATTAATTCCCGATAAATTATCAATGACACAAACCGCAAGTACTTCTTTTATATAGGGAGAACATCTATTGCACAGTCCTGCACTTTCACTTATTAAAATATCAAAAGCTTTATTTAGCCCCCAATTTATACACTCATCAATATTGGCCACAAAATAATGATCAGGGCATAGATTCCCTGAAACACCTACTTTTACTTCAACTCCCCTGTCACTATATACCTCGTTATCATAAGTAGAAAGACAGTCAAACTTAATTACTCCAACTTTTAAATTTTTAAGTTTAATGGAATTTATGGTTTTAAGTATTACAGATGTTTTTCCTGTGGAAGGGGGTCCTGAAACTGTTATTAACTTCATAGTTTACCTCTATGAGATTCAATAAAAATATTATTTAATTCTTTTATAAGTGAACCTATATCTCTTTCCTTTATAAAATCCCATCCTATCCAATTAAAAGTAGCTCCCTTAGGTATTTTATTGGAAGCCTCAGGATTTAAAGAAGGTAAAAATGCCCCTGCACATATTTCACCTAATTTATCACCTGTAAAAAAATCTATAATTTTAGCTAGTTTTTCTCTACAGGACTTTTTTACCATCATTGTAATAGGACTTACAATAGCTCCATCTTCAGGCCATATTATTTTTACATCTTTTTTATTTTGCATGGTTTTAGTAAAAAAATAAGGCATGACACTTACGGCAGGTGCCCCGTTTCTTCCGCTTCCAGCCATTTTTACCATTTGGGATGGATGCCATCCATATTTCACAGTTCTACCTAATTTCTCTATTCCTTCATATCCACACTGTTTGAATATAGTAAGTAAAGTTGTCTCACAAAATGAATCATTATATCCTCTTATAGCAACTTTTTTTTCAAATTCAGGCCTTAAAAGTTCCTTCCATGTACATGGACATTTAATATCTCCTAAAGCTTTCATATCAGCTACCATAACCAATGTATTTAAGGCTATTATGGTATAATTGCCTTCAGAATCTTTTATACCACTGTCTGAAAATATAGAATTAACCCGGGGGCTTAATGCATCATAGAAATATCCTTTTTCAACAAAATTTTCTCTGAAACTTTTATAATAAAAACTATTTATTCCCGAAGTTATTGTAATATCTGGTATGGACTCTATATCTGTATATTCTTCCACCTGTTGATTATATGAAATCTGCTTATTTGCATTTCCCTCAATAATATAATTTAATACACTATTTTCACTACACACACCATCATGTAAATGATTTTCAAATGCAATTTCTACAGGAACTTTTAGAGGACAAGGCAGTAGTGCCAGCAGATCCAAATTTTTTAAATTGATATCTCCCATTATTATCTCCTCATATTTATATCATTTATATATATTATAATAATATTTTGTTATTTTATCAATTCATAGACTTATGAATTAATAAAACTATTTAATACCCCTTAATTTTCTATTATTGATTATATAGCGTATCAGTAGTGACTATAGCATATTCATTATCACTTTGATTAAGTATTTTTATAAAATTGGCAAATATACCCGAACCGATAATCTTTCCATTAGTTTCATAATATAATACAGGTGATGATTTCAAATCTGTATATACTTTAATATAGGTGGCATTGATTTCAACATATAATCCTGTAGATTTCATTAGCTCCTTTGAACTTGAGCCAATATCACAACACAATAATTGATTTAAATTTTCAATATTATCCAGAGATGGGCTATTTCTATCGTATGAAAATAACTTTATTGTATTATCTTTGATACCTAAAAGTAATCCTGAATTTATTCTATCTACAACAGGGATAAATACATCTGTTGAATCAGATATATTAGTGTCTAATTTAAGTTTAAATAATACTTTATGTTCAAAATAATTTTGTAATTTATATGGAGCTAAAAATTGTTTTGTAACAGTACCATTATTTTGAGATATAGATATTTTAGAAGTATAATTTTTAAAATCTTGTGAGATGTAAAAACCAACTGCTGCCACTCTATTAAATTGTCCAGAGTATAGTTTTATTTCATTCAAACCAAATTTTAATTTATCAACTAAAAATAATTTATACATATTTGCCAGAGAGAAATAGCTATCTATAAAAGTATCATTTAAAATATAATTTGTATCATTAAATGTAACATATGGCTTTTGAATATCTGATGAAGGTAAACTGTACCCTGGATTTTCAGGTATCTGAATCTGTATACTATATAAATTCAAATTACTCGACAAGTTTAAAATTATAAAATCTTGAAGTAAAACATCAGACATATCTTCTTTATCACAATAAATAAAGTTATTAAATAAATAATTTGTATACCAAAGATTAATCTGATTGTCCTCCAATGACACCTTATCACTTGATATATTACTTTTTATGTACTGTGAAGTAAAATCTAATTTCATTTGTTTCTTGCCATCTAATATAATTACTCTTGGATTAAAGTATGCAAACAATACTTCAGATTCAAATTTATGGCCCTTATCAACAAAATGGAGATGATCGGTACTAATTATATCTTTCAAAGTATCGCTTTCATTATTTGCCAGAAGTTTTGAAGTATAATAATTCATATCTATTAATTCAATATTATACTTTTTGGATAACTCTTTTTTTACTGTATTTGCTATAGAGTTTATATTTTCACTTGTACGATATGGATAATTTAAGTTATCAATACTTCCAGGTTCTACTGTAGCCTGAGTAGTAATTAAAAATGGTTGTATATTATTTTTAAAACACCATATTATAATATTTTCTATGTTTTTCTTGAACTGTTCCTTATAATCTTTAGTTGAGGTTTTATTAAGCCTGTCATTAATACCAAATCCTATACCAATCATTTTCACATCTGAATAAGCCCTTGAAAAAATATCACTGATATTTGAATATCCCCAGTCAGCAGTTTGTCCAGAAAATCCAGCATTATATATTCTAGCCACAGTAGAACCTGTATATTTTCTAATTAAATCTTGTAAATATGTTGTAAAGGCATTAGGTGGCTGATGATCTTGTCCTATTTCATTTTTAACCCATCCTGATGTTTGATTGCCATCAAATGTACTATCTCCAAAAAATGCAACAGGAAATTTCTCATTATTTTCCCAAGCTACCCAAGCATCGTGAAGTGTTACTCTGTTGAAACTATTAATATTTTCCACTTGTGATTCATCTCTTTCTATTGAATTAGTATTATCTTCAGCTAACACTATTGTAGCTGATACTATAATAATAACAATCATAGTCAAAAGAAATATCTTATTTAATATCTTCATCATAAGTAAAATCCCACCTAATGAATTAAATAAATTTAATAATTATCTTAATCTTTCTCTAGACAATTATACTTAATAATTGTGATAACAATATTGAATAAAAATGTGAATTTTATATTATTTACAATGATAATGGAATGTTGTATCAATTTTATCCACATAAAAATAAATATAGAAGGGGTGTTTACACCACCCCTTCTAATATTTATTCTTCTGCACTAACTGCAGCATTATTTATCTTGGAAATAAGATATTCTGTTATTAGCTTATCTCCTCCTAATACATTAAGTGTGACTTTTTTATCTCTTGTAAGATTTTTTATTGTTTTTCCTGCTGTACCATAGGAATACTCTGATACAAGAACTAGAGGTGCTCCACTATCTACTGCAGCTGCTGCACTTCCGCTTAATGAATCAGCAAAATCTTCCCCATTAGCCAAATAGACTTTTGTCCACTGATTTCCATAAAAATATTTATTTATCTTTTCACAGGTTATATATCTATCTTCTCCACCCAGCCTGATAATTTTATTACTATCTAAATTAGTAATTTCACCAATACTATCTTCTACACTTTTTGAAATAACTCCGGTTTCTCCCAATATATATACCTTAGAAGGTTTCACATCTTTTATATACTCTATAACTTTCTCACTTAATCCATCTTTTGAAGTTAATAAAATAGGTACACGATCTGAGGCTGCTTTAGATGACACACTTAATGCATCTGCAAAGGAAGAATCACTAGCTATTATAATAGGTTTATTCTTTGAAATATCCATTTCTTTGGCAATATTAACACTAGTCTCGAGTCTGTTAGAGCCGCCAATCCTTACTATATTCTCTTTTGCATATCCATTTTTCTCTAGATATTCTACATAAGAATTACTTAAAACCCCTTCTCCCCCCAGCAGATATATTTTAGCATCTCTCCCAACATTTTTCATTATATACTGCAATGTAATTTGACTTCCTTCATCTGAAGGTTCATTGTCTACAAGAAGTAGAGGAGAATTAAGTTTTCTAGCCAAAGTAACTCCCGCCAGGCCATCTGCAAAATCATTTCCATTTGTTATAACTATATTTTCCAAACTGAAATTTTTAAATTTATTTTCAGCTATTATCTTTGAGGTTTCATACCTGCTGCTTCCTCCATACCTTGCCACACTATTTATTTTAGAAGGAAATTTACTTGTATCACTTGTAAATTCAAAAGGAGCTGCTAATGGACTACTCCAGTAACCCTTATTACTTTTAACTTCCAAAATAAAATAATAGCTTCCCTCTGGCATATCACTAAAATATACATTTGCTTCTTTAGCCTGAGAATCCTGATAAACTTGTTTAACCAATATTCCTGATGAGTCTGAAGTACTATTTAAATCTCCACTATAGATCCTTATCCTATAAGAAGTTTGATATTGTCCATTATCCTCATTATCAAAATTCCATTTAAGATTAATACCATTCCCGTTTTTATCAATAGCTTGTCCGTATAAAGGAGCTTCCAGTTTAGGTTCCAGTGCATTATCTTCTATATAGTCATCACTTATATAACTATATCTATATGCCTTAAAATTATTCATTATATAATCTTTAGACCTGTAGTACTCCTTAACTTTCTGACCTGTATTGTCATCATTGTCAATGGTAGCCTCCAATGTAGTAGCTCCTACTACTTCTCCCAGGTCATTGTAAACCCAGGATTGAAAAAAAGCTGCATGTTTCCCCTTAGATAAAAGTATATCCATATTTGTCAAACTGTTGAAGTCTATGGCAGTTAAATATTTGCTTATGCTGTTTGTAGTAAGTTTTGTACCTGAAATCTTAAGAGAATCTTGGATAAAACTTGCAGCATCTATACCTGCAGTTTCACCTTTATACCCACCTTCAAATTTTACATTGCCTGCAGTAGCTCTTTTGGTAAGGGCATCAAAAAAGTTACTCCACAATCTATTAGAACTCCTACCGATGCTGTCAGAGCCTCCATAATTATAGGGAATACCTACTTCCTCTGAAGTAGTTTTATCCTTTAAATATCCAGGCAATTCTATATAATCCGTAACATTACCATTTAAACTTTTATCATATTTCCAGGTAACATAAGCCATTTCATAAGCCCTCTCCTGTGCCTCTCGTCTTGAAATAGAGGAAGTAGCCTTAGTACTAAATGTAACAGGTGCTGCAGTCATAGTAAATGTGATTAAAAATACTAATAATTTCTTTATCTTCACTAAAAAACCTCCAATTATTAAAAAATATTTAAATTATATACAAAAATTGTACTTTAAGAAATAGTACAACTCAATACAAAAATAATGGCAAGATCGCCATTAAAAACATAAAATAAATATTTAGAGATTACTTCATAACCCTATAAGGGCTATCTTTAGTTCCCTCACCATTAATTGGAGTTACTTCACTTTTTAAATATAAAGCAGGTGCCACCCCACCTGTACCATCATTTGCATTATCACCATATATACCACCTTCTCCTACTGCCCGTATAATATCAGAATAATCTGCAGAAGGAATGCGTAACCAGTACCAGGAAATACTGTTATCTTCTGTGGAGCTTTTTTTATACTCCCATGTTCTATCATAGACAAAATTTTTCACTTCCTCTGTTGAAAGTAAAAAAACTTTATCTGTAACATTTTCATAATAACTGGAATCATAATTTGCTATACAATCTGCAATTTCTATATTATATTCATACAATTCTGTACCTCCATCCATTGCATCCTTATCTATACGAGCCAGTATACACTTGTGGGTTACTTGTTTTATACTATTTCTCTCTTTATATGTAAAATTATACAGAAACCCTGGTTGTTTATCATAAGAATTATGGGATACATGATTCTTATCTGGTAATTGAGTGCTGTAGTTCACTTCTCTATCATAAGAATTAAGCCACTGTCTTAAATTGGATTTCTCCCAATAGTTACTTCCAAAACCTATCCTATCCTCATCTCCTCTGCCATCTGTTTTATCTCCACTGGCATCAAAAGCTTTAAAACAGATTATTTTTTCCGAAAAAAGCATATATCCATTTACATCTTTATTTATTACCCTCCATAATATAGGACTGCCATTATATTTTCCAAATTCAATATAATCTCCTGTACTTATTGATAAATGTTCATCTTTAACCTGATTGGGGATAAAAAAAATTCCCGCATATAAAACAATTATTCCAATAATAAAACAGATAAGAACATACTTTATTCTTGTAGTTGCTCCTGATTTAATTTTCTCATTTTTTTTCAATTCCAATACACCATCATCTTTTTCAATATTTGGGTATTTAAAATTTATGGATTTAAACCAGGTCTCTAAAGCCCATAGAGCATCTTCTCTTGTCAACTCTAAGTTATTCACTAATTGGTTATGCTCATATTCATTTATTTCTTTTTTAGTGCCCTTTAAAATTTCAGATATAATATTTGTATCTAAAACCTTAATTAAAATTCTAACTTCTCTCTCATACTGGCTGCACAGATCCATTAAAAGCCCCATCAACTTTATTTTGTTGCTGCAAAGCTCCATGCCGTACTCTTCAATTAAGTTTTTCAATACTATTTCCACATCTTTTTTCATTTAATGTTCACCTCTTACCTGTGAAACAGCTAAAAATTATTTTGAAAGAATACTGTCTATTTGTTTAATAGACTCTTCATCTTTTAATCTAAACTTGAATATTACTCTTCTTGATTTTTCCTGATTTACACTTCCATCAGAATTTTTAATAAGCTGACTTTTGGATCTTCCATTTGCAGTAATAATATTTTTTAGGTTCTCTTTACTATAGCTGTCTAAATTTTTAAAGTTATTATTTAATATATAGTTTACTATGCTGTTTGCCCTTTTCTGTGACAGGTCCATATTGTAATTATAATCTCCTATATTATCGGTATGTCCTTCAATAACTATTTCCGAAACTGAACTTATATACTTAGGGGAAGTAAGCACATTAACATATTGAGGTATAAATTTGTCCAGATTGGATTTAAATTCCGGTCTTATATCAGCCTTATTGAATTCAAAAAGTACATCACTGCTAAACACAATATCCCCTGTATTCTTATCTATATTGATATCCAACCCGGCATTTTGAAAAGATTTTCTTATATCCTCAATGATACTTTGCCTTACTCCTATTACTTTTTCCACCTGCAGTCTGAGATTTTTTAATTGTTTCTGCTGCAAATCCAATTCCGCATGTTTTACAGCATTAGTATAGATAAAAAATAATAATATAAATAACAATATGGTACTTAAAAGATCAGTAAATATACGCCATATATTCCCGTTATCCCTTGATGTTCTTATTATTCTACTATACCTGCCAAACATTTTATCCGCTCCTCCCACATACCACATTTTATCTTACTTTGCCCAAAATGCCGTGTTACTTTTTATACTCTTCACTAAAATATTCCACCTTGTCAGCTATATTATTTAAAATAGTATCATGATTGCTCTGGTACTCCTTCATATCTTTATATATCTGGGCAAATATTTCACTTTTTTGTTCATTATAGGCAACCACATAGGTTTTAAATTCATAATATTTCACTTTTATATCCTCATAAAGATTCTTCATTTCTTCTAAAAAATTTTTTTGGTGACTTTCTAAATTATCAAGAGAAGCATAAAAATCATAGGTTAATTTATCTAATTTTTCGTATATATCCACATAACTTTTTTCCACCTTTTTTTGACCTTTATTAATATCCATAATACAATCATCTAAAATATCAAATTTTTTATCCAAATTATCCATACTTTTATTGAGGGTGCTTGTAAGTTTACTAAAGCCTTTAAAAATCAAATCAAACCCTTCCACAGATTCCTTTAATTTTTTATTAAAATTTGTCATGTATTCCATAGATTTTTCAAATTCCTTTGGAAAATCAGAAAACTTCTTCACAAATTCATAAGCTTTTTCCATGGTGTCTAAAGACTTATTCATAATTTCTCTCGAGGTTTTTCCAAATTCATTTATGGTTTTATCATTTGAAGCAGATAACTTTTCAATAGCTGCTTCTGTTTTTTCAAAGAACTCACGAAAATTATTTTTACGCAGGTTATTATCCATATAATTCTGAAGCTTGACCATAATATTCATAAGTAGTTGTTCAGCATCAAACACTCTGGTGATAAATGTAAGTATTAATGAAAATGCAATACCAACTATACTGGCATAAAAGGCTACTCCCATACCCGACAATATAGGACTTATATTGTCTACAGTAAATTCCCCCGTTCTAAGAGAATTTAAAGATATGGTAAGGCCTGTAAATGTTCCCAGAACTCCCATAAGAATAAACACAGATATGGTCATATGAATTACACTTATAATATTTATTACAGGAATATCTAACTTATTGAATAGCCTGTTATGTGATAAGTATTTATAATTTGAAAAGTAAGCCTCTATATAGGATCTGGTGTTTATATAATCTGATCTACTTACAATATCTTTATATCCCTCTACTATATCTTCTATACCAAAAAAAGATTTTTTGGAGATGCCTTCATCCATATTTTTTAGTCCTCCATAAACTATCCTATAGAGAAATATATCAACTGAAAACATTATAACTTCTATGAAAAAAATTGCAGTACTAACATCACTGCTGAATATTCCCTTTATAAAATTGGTCAAACCTATCATTAAACTTCCTCCCTTGAAGTTTATTATTTATTTTCAGATGTTTTAAGTAAAAGTCCTCCCTTTATTTTCTTACCCGGAGATTCTATACACTGACTATATTTCTCCATGAATTTATCCTTTACATATTCTACACCGCTTATGGCCTGAGAACATATGCTCTCAATTATATGTTCTTTTTGTAATACTATTTTAGGTTTTCTCGATATGTCATCAACAAATTTACACATATGCTCTTCACAAACATCCCCGCCTAATACAATAACATCCTTATAAGAATTCTTTCCCACAGAGTTAACCAGTAACCTTTCTACTGCTCCCTCATAGTTATCTGTGGGCATTCCATCAGTTATTAGAAATATTACTGGCGTTAAAGTTCTATAATCAATGTTAATCTTATTTAACTCACTAGAAACCATGTCAATTGCACTGCCAAGAGAAGTTATTCCCCCTGGATTCATATCCTCATAAATACTGTCATTTATTTTTTCTCCTATTTCTACATTCCATACAGCAGTATCAGAAAATTTTATAACACCAAAATTCAAAGTGATATTATCCAATCTGCATTTTCCTTCTATTTCTGATATTACACACTTCATCCCCTCTTTTACATAATCCAGCCTATTATCAATATTCATAGATCCTGAACAGTCAATCATCCATATAAAATAAAGAGATTTTTCCATACAGTGCGTAAAAATGGAAATTTGTTTGTTTAGTAACAAGTTCTTTGTCTTATAAGCAGCGTAAATAGCTGCCCCATTTGATACAACCTCCTTGTAATCCATATGTTCATAGGTTTCTTTTTCTCCTAAGACATCTTTTATAATACTGTCTACTGTTTTAATTTTACTGGAGCCCCCTGTCTTAATTATTTTATGAATATCCTTTATGGGAATTCCTGATAAAACAATGACATGTTCAATCATATTTTTTATGGATATCATATGGTGTTTAATACATTTATTTAATTCTTCTAATGTGAGGGTTGTGTCTAAAAATTTTCCCGGTGGTACATTATAAAGCTTTATATATGCTATTTCACTATCATAGGAAAGTATTTCTTTTGCCTTAACTATCTGTTCCATTAAATTTTTTCTACATAGATTGGTGATTTTATGGTCATAATCACTAAAGTCAATGTTTTCTTTTTTGAGTATATAATCATAAAGTTCCCCGTTAAAATCCATTCCCCCTAGACTTTCACTTCCTTCTGAAGCCAATATATTGAACTGGATTTCATCTTTTTTCTCTAAAACTTTAAGAACTGTTATATCAAGACTTCCTCCCCCAAAATCAAACACAAGTATATTTTCTTCTCTTTTTTTATTTAAAGGTAAGTACATTCCATAAGCCAGGGCTGCTGCCACAGGCTCCTGGATTGTTCCAATAAGTTCAATGCCTGCCAATTTTGCCCCTTCTTTTATGATATTACACTGCTCATCCTGAAAATAGCAGGGTAATGCAATAACTGCCCCTTCACATTTAAACTTATCTTCTGGTACAGTAGTTTTGATATTATTATAAATATATTTAAAAATAACAGAACATATATCTTTTAATGTAAATTCCCTATTATCTAAAAGTACAGTTTCCTGCCCACAGGCTATGATTCCTTTAATACCCGAAATATAATTTTCAGGATAAAATATTCCTTTTGCCAGAGCCCCATTGCCCACATCAAATTTCCCCTGCTTAAAATAAACTACAGAGGGTATTGCATATTCCCCCATTTTTCCATATATCTCTGCTTTTTTTCCATCCCATTTTGATACAGAACTGTATGTGGTTCCAAAATCGATACCTATAACTGGATTATGGTGACAATCATAATACAAAGCTTACACCCCCTTCATTGATGATTTTACAATTTTAATACAATCTCAACACCTCGGTTTTTTTTATTTTACTTTCCTTTTGCGCCACAGTTACAATAACAATTTGATTTTCCTTCACTTCAAAGGTTATATTTATCTCAAGAGTGCGCTTAGGTGCTGGAATAAGACCTGAGACATGTACTGTACCTATATGGGCATTTTCTTTTGCAATCCTACGATTTCCCTGATAAACTTGTACATCTACATCTGTACAATTGTCCTGATCTGTATAAAAAGTAAGAGTTTTTCTGGCAGGCGTTTTTCTATTTTCATGAATGAGCACTACAAATTTACCTTTAGCATCTTCAACCCCCAGGGCATGGGCAGTTACAGGAATAATGATTATTTTCTTTCTGGTATTTAAATTGCTGGTAAGGTATGCTGCATATATGGCTGCCCCTTGAGAAACACACAGACTTGGATCAATGTCTGAATAAATCTTGCCTTTTCCAACTATATCATTTAGCAAGCTGTCAAACATAGGAATTTTACTGGAGCCGCCAACTTTGATAACCTTATTGATATCCTCTGGCGTCACATTAGCCCTATTTAGCGTATTTTTAATTATATTCCTTATCCTTTCATAATAGCCCTCCATAATCTCTTGAAATTCATCTCTTGTAAAATTTCTATCTACATTTACTCCGGGTATGACATTGAGTACTGCCATATAGGCACTATCTGTAAAGCTCAATGTTTCCTTGGCTTTTATAGCTTCTGCCATAAGTGCCTGTTTCCCCCTTTTTCTCAACCTTTCATTGGATTCTGATTGAAAATCAATTCCTTCAGCTTGTATAATATGTTTTAAAAGAGCATTATCAAAATCCATACCTCCCAGCCTGTCATCTCCTCCGATTCCAAGTACTTCAAAAATCAAATTTTCACTGTCTTCTTTTACCCTGAAAATTGTCAGATCAAAAGTTCCTCCACCTAAATCAAAAATAAGTATTGTTTCTTCTCTTTTGATATTATCACTACTGTGAAGACATCCATATGCCAGGGCAGCAGCTATGGGTTCCTGAATTATACCTACAAGATTCAATCCTGCTTTTTTAGCCGCCTGTGAAGTATTTTCCAGTTGATTGGCTTTAAAATAATAAGGCACAGTAACTACAACTCCAGAGGCATTATACACTCCTTCTGGAAACATATCCTGTACACTTTTATACATATATTTTAGTATCATGGCAGAAATATCTATAGGTGAAAATTGTCTATCCCCAAATTTTATCTTTATATCTTTATTATCCATTAATCTTTTTACACCAATACAAACATTTGAAGGTTCAAAAATTCCGCTGTTAAAGGCCACCGTATCATAGATGAATTCCTTGCTTCTTTCATCAAAATAGACTACTGATTGAAAAACATTACTCCCTCTTGGAGAATATGTCTGAACCCCCTGCCCTGTCCAAAATGAAATAGAACTGAAAGTTGTTCCAAGGTCAATTCCAATTACCGGTCTATTTTGGCTGTCATAAGGCATGTTATTACTCTCCCTCCTGAATATAAAGTATATATTAAAATTTTTACAAAAATCATTAAAATTAATATAATTAACTGCCCTAAGACATTTCTATTCCTTAACTACATTTAAAGTTATTTCTTCCTTGGAATCCGTACCTAAAGCAGTGGCAGTTACTTTTATAATATTTTCTTCATTCACTTCAAACTTAACAGTTATTTTCTGTTCTCCCTTTGGCGCAGGAGGAATATTACTTAGCTTGAACTCTCCTATAAATACAGCCTTTTCCCTGCCTTCATCATCTTTTTCATTTACAAAAGCTATGTCCTCTGAGGATTGATATACATATATAATAACTTCTGTCTGTTCATCTTTTTGGGTCTTATATTCTTTTTCCCTGACTACAGAAGCTTTTTTAGGAATTTCTGTACCCTTTTCTATTATATTCGAAAATTCCATCCCCTCTGTCATGATACCTAGATTATGAGTTACAATATTAAAAACATCTCCCTCGCCAGGGGTTCCCATGGAAGCTGCAAATATTGCCGCTCCTTCTGCTACTATGGTAATAGGATTAAAATCACTATAGGGCTCTACTTTGAAAACTTCTTTAATTCTATTTTTAACTAAAGGCACTAAAGAAGATCCCCCTACCAGGATTACTTTATCAATATCTTCCATAGAAAGTTTCGCATTATCAAGTGCTAATTTTACAATTTCATAGGTTTTATCAACCAGATGAGAAATAGCTTGTTCAAAAGTATCTCTGGCAATTTCCATATCCAAATGCAAAAGTTCTCCTTCTCCTGTCTGTATTATATTAGGGAAAAGTACACTGGCGCTATTTTTAAAACTCAACTCAATTTTCACATTTTCCGCAATTTCTTTTAGTTTTTGCCCTGCGGCCTTCATTTTTTTCTTGCTGATCCCCTGATCTTTTTCCATATCCAATAAGTCAATGCCTTTATTTTTTAATTTAAAATCCTCATTTATAATTTCCATAATACTTCTGTCAAAATCATCTCCCCCAAGCTTTGATATGCCTTCTTTAGATAAAATCTCATACTTATCCCTATCTGCATTATTTTTCTTGGTCTGTATCTTCAGTACACAGACATCAAAAGTTCCTCCTCCCAAATCATATACTAGAACATTTTGATCCTTATTTGAGTCAAATCCATACATAATAGCTGCAGCTACAGGTTCTTCCAAAAGAGCCAACACATTTAAGCCTGCCATTTCCGCTGCCTTCTTAGTGGCTAATTTTGCATTATCTGTAAAATTGGCTGGCACACATATTACCACATCATATAAACTTCCTTCCGGTTCAAAGTCCTTCTGCTCATAAGCTGCATCTACAAGTTTTGAAAGAATTTCTGAAGCTATTTGCTCTGGACTATAGGGTTCTTCAAAAATAGACAGCTTATATCCCTCTTCTCCCATATGTCTTTTAATAGAACTTACGGTATTTGAAGGATCAAGCATAGCTCTGCCCTTGGCCTCTTCTCCTATAAGTTTTGTATTCTTATCAATAAATGATACCACAGAGGGCATGCACTCTTTTCCATTTATTTTAAGCACCCTGGTTTTGCCATTTTCATATACTGAAACTACTGAAGTTGAAGTACCTAAATCTATACCTAATTTGTATTTACTATACTTTATTTCTAGTCCTGCCATCTTCATTCCCCTCCCCAAAAATTATGATTTGGCCTTTATATCAATTTTTTCAGACTTGATTTTTTCACTTCTAATTAATTCTTCAACTAAATTCAAATCTAGTTGTCCATCATTTTCATAAGCACTGTGTATAATAGGCATTGTATAACTGTTTTCCATCAATTCTACTCCTGTAAAGTGGATTATATTGTCATCGTCCATCTCAAAAATAGCACCTACTGCTACTTCTTCTTTTTCAGGCCTAGTAATAGAAATTTTTAATTGTCCTATTTCTTCATCCTTTTCCAGTTCTTTATGCTCTCCCCTAAAAACTCTAAATGTAACAACTTTTTGATATTCATCCACAGTATAGGCAATCAAGCCTGCCTGGCAGGGTAATAACGTATTTTTATGAACAACCGGACAAAATTCCAGTACATTCTGGCTATTTAAAAGAGCTACTCCATAACTAAAATTAACTTTTTCATCCAGCACAAACTCTTCTTTAAATATATCTGTAATAGTACTGCTTTCTTCACTGGCTATAGAATTTGAAAGACTTAAAGCTAATATGGCAGCTCCATTGGATACTACTTCATCTACATTGGGTGCGGTAAATGGATCTCTTATTTCCTTTTTTAAAATCTCTTTAATTATTGGAGTCTTGGTAGCTCCCCCCACTAAAATCAATCTGTCAATATCTTCTGGAGTCATATTGGCATCTTTTAATACACTTTTCACTTTTTCTATGGTTTTATCAATGAGGGGTTTTATCAAATTATAATATTCATCCCTTGTTAATTCAAAATCCAGATGATAATCTCTTAAAATATTAGGGATGATAACTGAGGTATTTTCCTTTGAAGATAGCTCAATTTTAGCATTTTCAGCAGCCTCTTTAATTTTCTGTCTTGCAGCCATATGTTCCCTTTCTTTTCCAACTTCAATATCAATTTTAGTATCTTCCTTTATTCTCTTATATAAAACACTGCATATTTTTTCATCAAAATCATCTCCCCCAAGTCTGAAATCTCCGTCAATGGCAATAGCTTCAAATTTATTTCCCCTTATCTTCATTATTGAAACATCAAAGGTTCCTCCCCCTAAATCATATACCATTATAATTTGATCCTTATTTTGATTTATACCATAGCTTACTGCCGCGGCAGATGGTTCTGCCATTAACCTAAGCACATTAAATCCAGCTTTCCTAGCTGCATTTTTTGTTGCCTTTCTCTGTTCCGATGTAAAATATGCCGGTGTAGTTATTACTGCCTGGGTGATTTCTTCTCCCAGTGTAAATTCTGCTTTTTCCTTTATAGCCTTTAATATTTCACAGGCTATATCCTGTGGAGTCATTTTTTGCTTCCCTATAATATACGTAATGTCCTTTCCCATATCCCTTTTTGTTGAACCTACGGTATTTGAAGGATCCATTATAAGCTTGGCTTTGGCTGGATATCCTGTAATAATTTTGCCGTTACTAATTGATACTACGGACGGAAAAGTATTTTTCCCATCTAAAAGTATAGTTTCTACCTTTCCCCTTTTTACACAAGAAATAACTGAATTAGTAGTACCTAAATCAATACCTACAACTGCTGACATATTCAATGTCTCCTTTCTATTGGAAAAATAATGACAATATTATCAATAACAAACTGTTAAGGACTATATTGTCATGTTTATACTTACTGTATACTTTTATTAAAAATATTACAAATGAAATATTTTTGTAATTAAAGGTAAATACACCTGATTTATAAAGAGAAAAACAATAAAACCAAAAGCCGCTCCAATTATACTTCCATTAATGCGTATCCAATTTAATTCATTGCCAGCTTTCAACTGGATAAAATTATTTAATGATTCATCTGTCATGTTATTTAACACTTTTTTTATAACAGTACCAATAACGCCATAACTTGATTTAACCATATCATAAATTAATTCTTTTATGTAATCATTCACTGTACTTTTAAATTTACTATCCCCTTTAAGGTGATTCCAATAATTATGAAGTTCATCTTTTGCCCATTTAATTAAAGGCATCAGATTATCTATATCAGATTGAATTTTTTCATCAGGTTCATTTTTAAAAATATAAGAAATACCTGTTACCATTCTTTGCAATCCATCCTGTACTTCAATTTTTGCTATAGTTTTCTGCTTCCACTTTTCAATACTATTTATTAATTCTTCATCATCTTTAAGTTTTCCTATTAGGATTTCAATTTTATTTAAGAATTCAATATGAACTAATTCCTCTTCATCTTTTAATCCATAAAGCATTTCTATTATCTGTTCCTGAATTGAAGAAACAATATCACCTACATTTATAGTATTAGTTCCCTTACCTAACCCTAGAGCAAATTCCATGAGAACTTTTTTAAATCCTTTTACTTTGTTTACATTATCTTTCACAAGTTTATCTATAACTTTACTAATTTCTTTATTTACTTTTTCCTCATCTATTTTTATAATTACTTCTTCCACCATAGATTTAAACATTATTTTGCAATGTTTATCTTCTACAGCAAACCTAAGCACACTGCTGAGCCATAAAGATAGATTACATTCTTTTAATTTATATCTAAAATTTTCTTCAATAAATGAGGTCACATTACTTGAATCAATACGCCCCATAATATTTTCAACAAAATCTTTTGATTGTCTATAAAAAACTGTCTTATTTTTAGCACTATTCTCAATAAATTCAATTATACTATCAATTATATTTAATTCATCTATTTTTTCTTTTAATATCTTTTTGCTTAAAAGTTCATTTTCTACCACATTAACTATTTGCTCCACCACTTTAACTCTATTTCTAGGTATTACGGCAGTATGCCATGAAAATCCTAAAGGCTTTTTAAACAGTGCAGTTACAGCAAACCAATCGGCAATGCCTCCTACTAAAGCTGCTTCTATAACAAAGCCTATCATTCTCACATAAAAATTATTATGAAAATGTATTTTTAGAAAAACACTTATACAAAAAGCAATAAATAAAATTACTAAAAGCATATCTGCTATTTTCTTGTTTCTCATCTTATTTCTCCTATTTAAGATATGTAAAAATCAACACAAAACAATTAAATACTTAAAATATATTATTTAAAAGAAAAAACAGAATCCCTACCAGGCCACCTACTACAGAACCATTGATTCTAATCAGCTGCAGATCATTTCCTGCCTTTGATTCAATTAATTCTATGAGCATATCATTTGAATATTTATTTAAATTCTCCTCTATAACCTTACCTATGCTACTATGGAAATTATCAATAAATTTATTTAGCAGTGTTTTTAAATAAATATCTACTTTTTTCTGCATATCTATATTATCCCTAAATTTACAGATAAAACTGTAAATTTCATTTTCTATTTCACCCGTAAAACTTTTTATTATTTTATTTTCTTTGAATTGTTCCCCTGTATAATGGTCAATGCCAACATCTTTAAACCCGCTTATTTTCCAAGCTTTAAATTTTTCTTCCATATCCTCATCTGAAACTATATTATTTAGTTTAATGACAATCCATTTCTTAAATTTAATTCTTTCCTGATTATCCAAATTCTTGATATTATTTAAATATTGAACCAGATCTTTTTGAATTATTACAGCAATTTTATCTGGAGATAAATTAAGTATAAAGTCTAATACCACTGCATTCACTATTGCCCTTCTTCTAGCACCTCTTTCATAAGACACCTTTGTTTTACCAACAAGCTCCTCAAGTATTTTACTGGCCTTTTCTGTCTTTATAATTGTTTGTATTTCCTCAATTATAAAATTAATAGCTTTATCTCCACCGCCTTTTGTAAGAGAAATCTGCAAAGAAGAAATTATGGCTTTCCATAAATTAAACTCCATCAATTTATTTATAAGTGAATTGGAATTTATACCTCTATTACCTGAATTATCTCCAGTTAAACTTTCTTCTACTATTAATCCAACTATTTTTTTGATATCCTTATTCCCATTATCTTCAAATAAAAATTTCAAAATAGGTTTAGAAGTATCATATTCCAATAAAAAACTTTTTAAATATTCCTTAGACAATAATTCTTCCGTAACCATATTAACTAGACCATCAAGTATTTTTTCTCTATTTCTCGGTATTATCTCTGTTTTAAAAGGAATTCCAAGAGGTTTTTTAAATAATGCAGTAATACCATACCAGTCAGCAAAGCCTCCAATCATGGAAGCACAAAAAGCACTGCTTATTAATCCGCCCCAAAAAGTCTTATAAAAAGGACAAGTTATTAAATATCCAAGGGTAACTATAATCAATATTATTGTTGCCTTATAGCGATTCATCTTACAATAACCCACTTTCATAGCTTTATAGTTTTATCCGATGTCTTTTAATATATGATTTCCAGAATTATACGGCATGTTTACTATTATCCTATGTCCCTGCCAATTTGTCAAAGTCTCCCTTTTTATTTTTCCTATTTATTCAAATATGGATCACAAATTAAACTCTAAACTGAGATTTTTGAGGAAATATTCCAAATATTCCTCCAGTATGGATAAATAATAAATTTTTATATTTACTGAATTTCCCTTTTTTAATTTCCTGGGTCAATCCATACATTGCTTTACCTGTATATACAGGATCCAATATTATCCCTTCTAACTCTGCAAGTTCCTTAATAAATTCCAGTTCCTCTTCACGGCTCAAAGCATATCCTCTGCCTACATATCCATCTATGATATTTATTTCATCCTTTGAAAAATTAAGGTTCACATCAATATATTTCATGCTATCATGCAATATTTCATAAATCCTGTCCTTAAAATATTTCTCATTCTGACATACATTAACTCCATAAATTTTAGCATCATAATTTAATATTCTGCTGCCTAATAACAGTCCTGAATAGGTTCCCCCGGAACCTGTAGCAATAACAATTCCATCAAAATGTACTTTCATTTCTCTTTCTTGGAGCATTATTTCCTGTACAGCTTTATAATAACCAAAACCTCCTATTCCATTTGATGCACCCTCTGGAATAATATAAGGTTTCAGCCCCTTATTTTCCATATTGGTTTTAATTTCTTTCATAATTTCCATTCTTCTATTTTCATATTCTTTTTGAGAAACAAAATAAATTTCAGCTCCTAAAAGCTTATCCAGTAAAAGGTTTCCATCGACTTCTGTATCATTACTGCCATTTAGAACCAGACAACACTTAAAACCGAGCTTTACAGCCACTGCTGCAGTAGCCCTACAATGATTCGACTGAATTCCACCACAAGTAATTAATGTATTACATCCTTTATTCAAAGCTTCTGCTGCAGAAAATTCTAACTTTCTTATCTTATTTCCAGAGATCTCTGTTCCTGTCTGATCATCCCGCTTTATATATATATCTGGTCCACCTAGTTTTTGGGATAGTCTCTCCATTTTCTCTATTTTAGTTGGCAAATTAGCCATGTTCATTCTTTCTGGAATTTTAATCATTTAATTATCTCCACCTTTAAAAAATCTTTCCTACATTGTAATTATAACAAATAAATCAATACAATATAACATTAAATCCATATCTAATAGTTTTTATAGAAATTAATGCAATTATTTTTTATAATATTTATATAAAATAACTATTCAAGAAGTGATGATATCACTGCCCAAATAGTTATCCACAATCAATAATTCCATACTTTGCACACAGCAGTCACTCATATGTAACTGCTTCAATGCAATTTGGCCATTCTTTTATGAGAAAAAGATAATTTGAGTAGAATAGGTGTTATAATCGTAGTCAATATCACAACAATTAAAGTTGGAAGAAATATTTCCTCTGAAATTATCCCCTTTTGAAGACCTATATTTGCAGTAATAATTGCTACTTCCCCTCTTGAGATCATTCCAGCTCCAATTTGAACAGATTCACTTTTACTCATCTTCATAAGTCTAGCAGCAGCACCGCATCCTATTACCTTACCAATAACTGCTATGACAAACATAACTAGAGTAATAAGAACTACTTCTAAAGTTAATCCTTGCAAGTTTGCTTCAATTCCAACACTTGCAAAAAATATAAGAGATAAAAAACCTGATGAGATTGCTTTTACATTTCTCTCTAAATATTCTCTATGAACAAATGATGAAAGTATGAGTCCAGCTATATACGCCCCGGTAATAGCTGCTATACCTAAAATTTCAGCAATATATGCTATGAGTACGGCAAATGCTATAGAAAATGTAAAAAATTCTCTTCCCGGTTTTATATAACTCTTGAATTTATTCATATATTTTGGCATATATGCCACTGCAATTATAGAAGCCACACAGAATAAAATTACTTTTACAAATACATATACAATTGACAATGTACTTGAAACCTCAGTATTTGAACCGGAGGTTTGTGCTACCGCAAGGACTATAGATATAAGTATAAGCCCGAGAATATCATCTATTACTGCTGCTCCAAGAATATTTATGCCCGCTCTTGTATTTAGTTTTCCAAGCTCTTTAAGAGTTTCTGCTGTAATACTCACGCTGGTAGCAGTTAGAATAACTCCTACAAATATATTCTCCCAAAAATCACTGAAAAACATATACGCCCCTAAAGTCCCCAAAACGAGTGGAAGTATTATTCCCCCCACTGCAATTATAAATGATGACAATCCAGCTTGTTTAAATTCTTCTACATTAGTCTCCAGTCCCGCAAGAAACATAAGTAAAATTACTCCAAGGTTTGAAAGCAATTTTATATTATCATCATACTGTACAATATTTAATACAACCGGTCCAAGTATCACACCTGCAATTAATGCCCCCAACACTTCCGGCATTTTCATCCTTCTGCTTATTATTCCTCCTATTTTTGTAAATACAAGTATCAATACAATATTTAACAATGCTTTTTCCATAGCTACCTCCTAAATTTAAAAAAATAATGGAAAGTCCTATAAAGGACTTTCCACCCTAAAAGTCATATTTATCTTGAAATCAAATTAAAATTTGTTCAACCGAAATTATATAGTCAGTATTCTATTATGCACATATGTTATGCCTACAATAATAACAATAACATATTCAAAAATTTTCCGCAAATATATAATAATCTTAATCAATATCTGCAATACAATCCAATATCATATTACAATTTATTCTAAATTTCTATAAAAATATTGGTTTCCCTAAATAACATTTAAATTAAGATACCTTTTCCTTATCTTCTGAAGGCAAATCAAGATTGTTAACATACTTCTTGGTTTCAGCTGCAATAACTCCACTGAGAAGAAACATTGCTATTACATTTGGAATTACCATCATTGCTATTACATTTGGAATTACCATCAATGCATTCAATATATCTGCAATTGTCCATACAAGATCAAGACTTACAAGTGTACCTATTAAGGCTACTATTACCCATGCGACTCTGTAAGGTTTAATAATCTTCTTACCAAATAAATATTCAGCAGCTCTCTCTCCGTAATAAGACCATCCTAGTACTGTAGAAAGTGCAAATATAGCTAATGCAATGGCTATTATAATCGGGCCTATTACAGGAATTTGATCCCAAGCAGCACTTGTAAGTAGGGAAGAAGTCTTTGTATCAATAGCAGGATTCTTAATTACGCTGCTTACAATTACAAGTCCTGTCATTAAGCATATTACTACTGTATCCCAAAAAGTACCTGTCATAGACACAAGGGCCTGTCTCACAGGATTTTTAGTTTTAGCAGCAGCTGCTACAATAGGAGCAGAACCCATACCTGACTCATTGGAAAATAAACCTCTTGCAGCACCATAACGGCAAGCAATGGCAACAGTAGATCCTATAAACCCACCTCCTGCAGCCTGTGGAGAAAACGCTGCTTTAACTATAGTAACAACTGTTTGTCCTAAAACGTCTGCATTCATTACTAAAATAATTAAACATCCTAGTACATAAAATATAGCCATAAAGGGTACTAACTTTTCACATACTTTAGTAATAGATTGTACCCCCCCAATAACAACAGCACCTACAAAAATAGCAATTACAATTCCTGAAATCCATGTAGGAATTCCAAAGCTATTATGTAAAGTTGATGCAACTGCATTTGTCTGAGTAGAACACCCTATTCCAAAAGCAGCTAAAGCAGTAAATATACAAAAAATTACCCCGAGCCATTTCATTTTAAGTCCTTTTTCAAGGGCATACATAGCTCCCCCAAGCATAGTTCCATCTTCAGTTTTCACTCTATATTTTACAGATATAAGAGATTCGGCGTATTTCGTAGCTATACCAAACACACCTGTAAACCACATCCAAAGCACAGCACCAGGTCCCCCTAAAGTTACTGCTGTTGCAACACCAATTATGTTACCTGTACCTATAGTGGCTGCTAAAGCAGTACTAAGGGCACCAAATTGAGATACATCTCCTTCACCATCAGGATCTTTAGTAACAGATAATTTAATTCCTGTAAATATTTTCTTTTGGATAAATCCAGTTCTGAAAGTAAAGAAAATATGTGTCCCAAAAAGTACGACAATCATGGGCACACCCCATAAAATGCTGTCTATACTGTTCAATGCATTAATAAGTCCTTCCATTAAAACAACACTCCTCTCATATAATATTGATAAAAACATAAAAACTAATGATAAAAATTAATCATATTGTTAACATTGTATCAAATAAACTCACATTTATCAATAATACACAAGCCCCACTGTTCACAATCATTTAATATTTCGTGAAAATGCTTTTATTTTCTCACAATTATGACATTCTTTAATATTCTAAATATCTAATTCCACTATTTTAAATAATGTATTATTATGTTGAAAACCCTCCACATTATCAATGCTAAATAAATTATAGCCATAAGGTATTTTAAATACCTTATGGCCATTTACCATTTTTACCCATCACGTTTCCGCCTGCTTATAATCTTTATAGAGTGCTATAAGATCATTTTGCATAATTTTTAATATGTTTATGTCTTTACTTATTCTGTAATATACCAGATATCCTTCATACATAGCAAAAGCACGATTTGCAATAATACATGCCCTATCAGAAGAAATTCCAGAAAATTCAAAAACCCTGGTGAATATACCTATCATTTTCTTCATAGATTTAAAATAATATTCTGCCATATCGGGTTGAGAAAAAGCAGCCTCCAATCCCAATACAGCAAAAGGACATCCAAAATGTTTATTATTCTTTGCTGCCTCAATCATTTGTTCTAATAAATCTGTTACAAAATCTTCCCATACTTTCCCCTCCGCAGTTTTTGATATCCATTTTTCTATGTTTTTTTCAAAATAAGTTGAAACACTAATTGCCAGGTCTTTTTTACTTGAAAAATGGAAATAAAAAGAGCCTTTTGGCAGTCCTGTACGTGTTAAAATATCATTAATTCCAGTGGCATTGTATCCATTCTGTAGAAATAACCCTGCGGCACATTTAATTAACTTATTCCTAGATTGTTCCCCTTTTGTGTTTTTAGCCATATCCATTTCTTCCTTTCAACTATAGAATAAGCTATCTTATCATGTTTTTCAATAGCAATACCTTTCAATCTCGTGCTATTTCCTCTTTACATAAATTAGCTATAATATTTAAATAAAGAATAAGATATATACTTAATTCGCAATAGACCAGTCCGTCTATTATGTTAATACAAAACTACTTCTAGATCTAAATTTTTTTACAATTTCATTTCAATAATAATAAGTGTTATAATATTACATATAATAATTCTATCATAGAAAGGACATGCGAATCTTGTATATAAGTGAGACAAAAGTGATTGTTAGATATGTAGAAACTGATAAAATGGGTATAGTACATCATTCTAATTATTATATATACTTTGAAGAGGCTAGAACACAATTTATAAAAAATATTGGTATAAGTTATTCAAAAATAGAAGAAAACGGCATAATGTTTCCTCTAATTGAAAGTAATTGCAGATACATACAGGGAGCAAAATATGAAGATGAACTAATAATAAAGACTTGGATTAAAGAATTGACACCCGTTAAAGCCAAATTTAACTATTCCGTTATTAGAGAAAATGACCAAAAGGAAATTGCAAAAGGAAGCACACTACACACTTTTGTTGATAATAATTTTAAAATAATTAATCTGAAGAAAAAGCATACAGAGTTATTTAAAAAATTACAGTCATTACTATAACGTGAGTTTAAATTATACTTAAAGCCTACATCATTAAAATTACTAAGATTTTTTATTAAACTCACGTTAGCTATATTTCTATATCAAGTGATTCTTAGGCTCAGGTGGAGTTTACTTATAAGGAATATGCATCGTAATCTGAACCATATTAACAGTATTCTTAGTGTCTTTAGCACTTAGAATACTTATCCTTTAGGGAAAGAACCCAGGGGCGTAGCAGTGCTTATACCCCACTTTAAAGAAGATGGAGGCGTTAACTAATTACAGCCTTCGGATAACTAACAAATTAAATTCCTATTTGTTTATACATATAAATTTCAGTAGCTTTATTAAGCATATCTTCCCAATTTTTAAAAGATGTTACTTTTCTAATATATCTGTTTAATTTTTTATTTGGAATCTTTTTAAAATCCTCATCGTTTTTCACTCCAAAGCCACTTTTACTTAATAATTCATTCCAAGTCTTATAAGATGTATACTGCTGCATAAAGCTTTCATTAAACAACTTATCAAATGATACATCTAATTTATTTTCTAACTCTTCAATTTCCTTTGACATATCTTCTAGTGATTTTTGAAATTCGTTGAGTCCTTTTATCTCCATAATTCTTACACTCCTTTTCATTTACATAATTCACAAATGATATAATAATTAGTATTTTTAGCAGTTAGTGCACATTTAGGTTCACTTTCATGTTGACAATCTGAAAACTTGCACCTTTTAGCTATTTCTTCTATATCACTAAAAGATTTATCTAAATCTGCACTTATTATACCTAATTCTCTCATTCCAGGAGTATCTATTACAACTCCAGCACCAGGAACTAAAATCAATTTCCTGTGAGTAGTGGTATGCCTGCCTTTATCATCATTTCTTACATCATTTGTTTTTAAGAACTCTTTACCTATAAGCTTATTAATAAGAGTAGACTTACCAACATCTGATGAGCCAATAAAAGCTATAGTTTTACCATTTGTAATGTATCCTTAGTCTTTGCTCCTGATACCTTCCTTTCGAAATAACTTCTTCTTGAAAGAATTCGATGAATAACTGCATTTCCATTTATATCAGTGGTTCTATCTACTAAAACCCAATCTCCAACTGCCCGATAATCAGTAATTGAATCTGATGAATAGATTAATTTGCCAGAAACTTTGGCCAATATTTCTCCATTTTCAGTAATTATCTTATACATATCCTTATACTGAGTGGATACCCTTGCAATATATAGGTATTTTTCATACATTTCAGTTTCCTGAATATATCTCTCATTTAAACCCAAATTATATAAATTTATTTTATCCAATTCTTATTCCTCCCATATTAAGTAAATAAATTTATTATAGAGGGGAGGTTCTAATAGTTATTCCTCACACACCTCCCCATTTACTACAATTGCCACTTTAGAGTATTTATTTATATTTAACACAAAACATCATACCTTTCTTTTTGAAATTTTTAATCTAGATATAATTTAAATTAATGAACATGTTACTTTAACCCATATGTTTAACACTATCATATAATTGCTGCGTTGATATGTCAATTCACTAAAAGCTAAATATACTGTCTCCATTTATATCACCAGGTTTTCACATCAAGTAAATATGTTCTTTTATGAAAAATCTCTATTAGTTAACAAAAATTTTGCATAAATAATCGAGTTTTTTATTAAAATATATTTGAATGACTATAACCATATTATTGAGGTAGGAGGACTGCATAATGAAAAATTCAAAAATTATTAAGATAAAGAAAAATCATGACGGAAAAATCACGGATGTCTTACTTGAAAATGGTGAAATACTTCCATTAAATCATGCCATAATGATGGCAAGAGAGCATATAATTGAGGGAGTTGGTGTAGTTAAGGGTAAAGATGGAGGAGAATATCTAGTAGCAGATCCTGATATTATGGATGTTGAGAATTTAAAGGATTTACCAAAATTTTAACCACTTTTTTTATAAGTAATTAAAATAATTTGTCTTTAATTTAGATAATGAAGTGATGAAATAGCTAGAAAGTGAATAAATTATATTTACAAGATGAAGCCTGCACCCTAATCAAGGTACAGGTCTTATCATATTTTACCTGCATGAAAATTAAAAAGCATTATAAATATAATATTTTTTAACAATATAAACACACTATATATATTTATAAAATCCATTGTAAAAGAGTAGATGTAATAATTATGATAGTTATATACCATGATGTAGGAGGAGCTCACTCTACGTCAGTAGCAGCTAATATACATATTAATAGATTACCAGTGGATAGAATACCAAATAAAAAAGAGTTACTTAGTTTGCCAACCTTTGATAAAATTGAAAAAAATCAAATCGGACGGTTGATGTATATTGGAGAAGACGAATTTAATGCAAAAGTCTACACTTTAGCCAGAAAGTACAATCAAAATTTAGTTGTACGTGCCATTGAGGATATGTACTCTATTTTACACGGGAACAATAATGAACTTCTTATTGTAGATACCAAGCCAACTGTTAATCTTCTTATGAATATAGGTGGATATGCTTCAAGAAAATTGCATTGGGTAAATTTTGGTAGACCCATTGTGACCAAAGGAACCCAGCAAGCTTACATGAATATAGTTAACTTGGTTAAGAGTGTAAAAAACAATTTAAAAACAAACTAAATTTAAATAAAATAATTCTCATAGTTTTAGTACTGCTAAATTTAGTATATAAATTTAAGTAAAAAATAGACACCCTAATTGCAATTTAATTTATTTCAACAACATTAAACCCTTCATGTTTTGCTTTTTTAATTAGCTCCTCACAATCAATATGCATACAATATATTTTGCTCCTTTTATGTTTTGGAATGGTTTCACACAATATCCTTAATGATGTATGAATGTTCCCTTCATAATCAGCCAAACAGGTATCTTGATAAAATTCATCAATTTCATATTCATTAATAATATTTGAAACATTTTTACAATCACCACTATACCAAATCAACTTACCTTTTACATACAATAAATAGCCAAAACAATTCAACGTTTCTATATGTTCTACTTTTATTGGCCTAATATTACCAAATTCACTGGAAGTATTTGTATCAATATCTATATAATTGAATCTATAATCTTGTCCTTCCATGTGTCCTTGTATTTTCAATAAATTATATAAATCACTATCAGGAAAATAAACATTACTTACTATTTGCTTTATATATCTGGTATAATAGATTAAACTACTTAAGCTACCTACATGATCTGAATCAAGGTGAGTAATTAACACGTGAACATCTCTAATATCTTCTAAGAGGTTTTTACTAACTATTTTTTCAAAAACACTTTCTCCACAATCCAGTAGTATTAATTTATTATTTTCTTTTATATAAGCCGAATTATTTCCTTCTTTTATATTAAATGCCGAACCTCTGCCCAAAAAATTTAATGTCATAATTTCTACTCCTCCATAATACTTTTAACATCTTTTAAAACTTCTTCAATTTCTCCATCACATTTTAGATGTATAATTACAGTTTCAGCATTCGTCACCCTTTCTTTTAAATATTTAATTCCAGAAAAGTCTTATTCAATAAACTTTGCACCAATGCCTACTATTTTTGTTTGAAAATACTTAGTTAGACAGTACCTTTCAAATGAAATGTATGTAATGTTTTAAATATTAAACTTAGTCTGCCCACACTAAGTACACTTTAATCTCTTTGATACATCGATAATATTAACCTCAAAAGATATATTATTAACTTCACATTTGTCTCAATTGCAACTTTTATAAGAATAAACATTTATTCATTAGAAGGATATTATAAATATTATAAAAAAGCATATACAGGATGGGAAATTATTTGGTACAATATCTATGAGCATAAAGAAGTAAAAATATCTTTACATAACTGTAGATATTAAAAAATTAATACAACAGGGTACTATAAAAAATCCATAATAGGGGCTGATAAAAATGAAGAAAGTTAAAACATATCAAGCATGGGAAGGAGATATAAACGACTATCTACAAGTTGGAGATTTAGTTGATTTTCAAATGATTGCTTACTTCCTTCGTTCATTACCTGTAGTATGTGAAAATGATATAATCCAGATAATGCAACCCATTAAAGTATATATTGATAGAAAAAGAGAATATGTATATCCAACATTCATGCAAACTGAAGAAGGCTGGGCATATGCTGGAAATTGCTTAAAAGGTGAAACGAAAAATATAGAAATATAGAATAGGACCCTCTATATCCCTTTTTTATTAATTATTACATGTAGCATAAACTATAAAGTATATCTCATTCATCTAATTTCAAATTTACCAATTGTGGGATTATTCTATTATGATAAAAATGTTACAATTGAACGCTAAATTAACTATTTCCTTGCTTTTCCAGAAATATGCCCAATACTAATTTTTATTACTTTAGTTGCTTTACTTGAGTTTTTAATATATCCTTTTCCTTTTTCAATATAATCTGGCGAATATTTATTTAATATTTCTAAAAGAGCTGTATTTTTTTCATCATCAAAAATTTCAACTGCCCTTCCAAATACCACTACACTCTCATATTTTGTACTAAATTTGTCAGGTAAAATACAAGTTTGCCCAACCACACAAAAAGATACTTTACTATTATTTAATATATTATCTAATTTATGTCCTTTAACAGCACAATGAAAATATATTGAATTATTTAAAAAAACATAACTTACTGGTACCCCATAAGGATAACTATTTTTACTTACAGTTGATAAAATACCATAACTGTTATTTTTTAAAATTTCAATAGCTTCATCATTTTTCAGTTCTCTGTCTTTTCTTCGCATTTCCTTAAACACAATAATCACTCCATATCGTTTTTAAAATTCATTTTAGAATGTTATTCATCAAATGCAGTTAATGCAATAGCAAGTACAGCCTCAAAGAAAATTTCAAAAATCACTCATTAACTTTACACCTTCTTAACAATTCTTTAGCATTCTAATAGTATCATTTATGTAACAAACTATAATACTATAAGTATACTATTATTTTCCACATTTACAACTCTCAAAAGCTACAGATTTTTGTTTCATCTAAATATATTGATCAGAAGCTATCATCCACTTCTATAAGTGGTAGTAGTTCACTATTTACCAAAGATTAAAGTAATCAATATTACTAAAGGGGGTTAATCATAATGGACAAATTTTCAGTTAAAAATGATAGAAGAATGTATTTCCGTATAGATTTAGACACACCATTATGTACAAGAAATAAATGCCGATATGCAGACACATAGTGTAATGGTAATCAGTAAGCTTTTATAGGCTAAATATATTTATAAAATTAATTAGAAAGGATGTGAATGTACGTTAAAAAGTATTAAATATCAATTGATGATATTTATTTTACTTGTTACATTTCCATCTTAACACATTTGTTCCTTAACTAGTATCTTTAACCACTTGAGGAATACTAGCCAATACTGCACTTATTACTCATGAACCCCTTCCTTTAAAATTATCATCTATTAAAGTATCTATACTAAAATTTCTCCTATTTCCATTAGAATTAATAATAACAATCCCGTCATCATCAATTTTAGTATGATATATTATTTCCAAGCTAACTTTTCTATTAATTAATATATTTTTTAACTTGTATTCTTAAAGTTTCATTATTTTTTGTTGCCAGAACATCTAACTATACCAGATATAATAAAATTATTATACTGTATGTTCGGAAATATTAGTATTGAAAAAACATAAAAAATACTTAAAATGGCATAGAGAACATAAGTTTAATAACTAGAGGATATATCCCTAATTTCCTTATTTTAAAAACACACTTACATCAACGTTTTCGGAGTACCCATTTTTCGAAAAATGCGATTTGAGGCACCAAAAAAATAAAGAGGTAAATTACACATACCTCTTATTTCTAATGCCTTTAAAATAATTCTATGACGTTTAAAAGAAGTAATAAAATGATTAATTACCTATAACTAAAAGTGCTAAAAACATAACTACACAAATTGTTCCAATTAACGCAATAATATTAAGAATTTTATTTGTTTTAAAATCTGTTTTAAATAATCTGCTAAGAACAATATAAATTATAATTCCAATAATTCCTCCAACAATATTTCCTATAAGATCAGTTATATCAGAAGCACCTATTGCAAATATAAACTGCAATAACTCATATAATAAACTCACACTTGCTATTGGAACAATCTTTTTTAAGAAAGACCAGTTGCTTTTCAACATACTAATGTAAAGTCCAAAAGGAATAAATACAAATAAGTTTTGATATATTTCTGAAAATTCAATCCTGTTATTTACAATTACCGATTCATGAAATGGAATTAAGTTAATGCCACGAAAACGATCTAACTCCTGAATTGAAAATTCCATTTTAAATACTATAATCCAAGTTAATATAAGCAAATACACTACCAGTAAGCAAGTTGTTAATGGCTGTTGCTTTATTTTGTTATTTTCCATATGTATCCTCCATAGTGTTTTATAAAAATTTGTTCTTCATTTAAATTTTTCTTACCAGTTGTAACATTACAATATGATATGAGCTTCCAAATTATTATCTAATTTTATATTACTTTTTACAGCATCTCTTCCAGCCGAAATAGCAACTAACATTTGCCCAATTGACGTTATCAATCTTTTTATATAATCCTTCTCATACATTTATAAATTACGCCGCCCTTTAAATTTACTTTTATACGTTAGCTTATAAGTAAATTATAACATTATATGATTATATATTGTTAACTTATAGTAAATCACATGTTGAAATAATATTAGAATTATTCATTACACCTACAAAGCGGTTCTAAATCCTAATTTTTGAAGTTCTTAAATTACATTATCTACAATATTAGATTCTCATCTATATTAATGTCTTCGTGGGAATGTCCAAAATACCAATGTTTAAACTTAGTCTTCTCTTCTATTATATCAAGACATTTGTTAACAACATCCTCTAGTCTGGATTGAAATCCAAATATTACACTTATTTGATTAAGAACACTGCTGGAACAAGTATGGGTTATTATATAATCAACTTCCCAATTATCCCTCTCTAAATTGCTTAGTCCTTCTTTAAATTCAGTATAATTTAGTACTTCTGCTTCCCACCAAGATATACCTCTAATTCGACTTTGCTTATCTGTTGAAGAAGCACCCCCCTATAGTAAAAAACTTTAATTTGTCTATAGTATATATTTGCCCCCGCATAAGGTGTATTACGGAATCGTTAATTAAATGAACTTTACCACCATTCCATTGTTCTATTGGATGTAGATCCCTCTTAAGCCCCTAAATAGGTTTGGACCATTACATCTATATTTATTATAATGTAGAAAGTGATTGGAGGTAAACTATGAAAGGAAAAAGTTATACGAAAGAATTAAAAGAAGAGGTATTAAGAGAAGTGAAAGAAGTAGGAAATGTTTCACTGGTATCAAGGAGACATGGGCTCTCAAAATCAACTATATTTACGTGGATAAGGAATTCTAAGGATAAGGATGAGATTAAAATTAAGCCTGGTAGAAAAGCTTTAGTTGAGGGAGAAAAAGAACTTGAAAATGAGCTGACAGAGGTAACAAAAGAAAATGATCATCTAAAAAAATTGTTAGGAGAAAAAGATTTAGAAATAGCAATTCTTAGAGATTTAATAAAAAAATCAAACCCTCAATTAAGGAAAAAGTAGAAATAGCTAAAAAGTATATAGAGCAAGGATACAATGCAGTATTTGTACTTAAAGTAGTTAAACTCGGAAGATCAACATATTACTATAATTTAAGTGTAGAAGGCAAAGAAAAGACTAGGCCTAAAGGTGGAAAGCCAAAAGGATATAGTATAAACAGAGATGGTGAGAAAGTATGCGATGATCAGATTAAGGAATTTATTTTGGAGGCCATTGACGGGGATGCTATTAACTATGGATATAGAAAAATAACTTACCATTTAAGAAAATATTGTAATCTTGTGATTAATCATAAGAAGGTTTATCGGCTTTGCAAAGAGCTCAGAATACTTAAAGATCAGAGAATAATTAGAACTAAAATAAAGAGAAATATTGCAATTAACAGAACTATAACAGGCTCAAATCAACTATGGGAAATGGATATAAAATATGGCTATATAGAAGGTGAGGATAAATTCTTCTACTTACTAAATTTAATTGATATCTTTGATAGGAGCATTATAGATTACCACATGGGTTTACACTGTGAGGCTAAAGATGCTGCAGCACTACTGAGGAAGTGCTTAATAAGAAGAAACTTGTTTGAGGAAGACTCTAAAAAGCCAGTAATAAGAACAGACAACGGACCCCAGTTTATAAGTCATAAATTTGATGAATGCTGTGAAGAACTTAAAATTGAACATGAGAGAATACCAGTGAAGACGCCAAATAAAAACGCACATGTAGAATCATTTCACAGAATACTTGAGGATGAGTGTTTAAAAATTAATGAATTTCAAAGCTATGGAGAAGCATACAAAATAGTAAATGAATTTATGGAATTCTACAATAATAGGAGATTACATTCAAGTTTAAGATTTATGGCTCCACATGAATTTTATAACCTTTATTTTGAAGAAAACCTAACAAACATTCAAATAAGGGTCTAAATTTAATAGAAATGAAGAATTTATTAGATTCTGTCCAAAACGAGGGGGTTAATCCGATCCCTCGTTACATAAATCATATTCATGTCTATCTTTCTGTATATGTTTATTTTTTCATTCAAATACTATCCGCATAAAACTCCTTTCAAAACTAATAATACATCTTGTTTTTTCTGCATAAGTCAATGCTGATTGGCACTCTTTATCTGGCTCAATTTATCCCAATCAATTATTGCTTGATACTTTTTAATTATTCCATTATCCTGAAGCTTTTTAATCCTTTGGCGGACAGCAGGTCTGATCAAATTTAGTTTTTTCACTTACGTCTTCATGCGATTCCCTTCCATGAAATATTTATTATGATAATGGGAGCTTTTAATTGTCTCTCTACTCTTCCCTTAATTTTCAGTTGTTGTATAAACTGTTCATAAACTTCACTATACTTTTTCGTCTCCTTATTTAATTTTTTTCTAAATTGTTGACTACCTACGATCTCCACACTTAACTTCTAAAACGCCCCCTTTTAAAGCACAAAAAACATAAAAAAGTGCTTAAAATATTCTATTAATTTAAGAAATATCATAAACACCTTTTTTATATATATTTTCATTCCTATTTTGTTAAATCGTTAAGGAATTAGATATATCTTATAAAATACAATAGAGGTGAATACTAAACTCCCCTCTTCATTATACATCTATATCATTATCATAGCTTAAGAAGGCTGTTAACACCATATCCCTACCCTAATCCCATGAGCACAAGGCGGTATGCTTCTATGTTAGATCAGGTTCAAAAAGTTTATCTACTGTTGTTCCAAGTATATTGGCCAGTTTAAAGGCTAACAATAGAGTTGGATCATATTTGTTATTTTCGATTGCATTTATTGTCTGTCTTGTGACGCCTAATGCATTAGCTAAATCTTCTTGCCTATAGTTTTTTTCTTTACGTAGTTTTTTTATACTATTCTTCATAATTATCAACAACTAATAGTGAAATACAAAATTGCACCAAATACAATTATCAAGAATATTATGCCAAAATAAATCAATATTTGTTTTCTGCTACTGTCATCATCCACCTTTAATTTAGCAATGCTTGTAACAAAAAAGTACACCAAAAACTGTAATGTGACTAGAGTTAGAGGAAGCGACACTTCTTGGATTTTAACATAGTTATATCCACCCCATATAACAAGGGACAACACCATAAAAAACCAACTCCATTTGATTCCTTCCTGGTTTATCTTTAATTCCATCTCATCCATTTTTCTCATAAATAAGCCTCCATAATGTCAAAAGTATTTTATATTAAAAGCATACTGCTTGAGCCATAAAATGTCAATAGTTTTTTACATTTTTAAAGCTATCAGTTCTTAAAAGCACTTTTCTTATGCCCCCTGCCCATTATTTCAGTACACTCTCTACAGGAATTTTCACGAATTGTTTTAGATTAGGTATAATGAAACAAAAAGGGGGAATGGGCAAGGATATTGGGAAAATAAATATATAGATAAGCTAACATCATATTGTTCTTAATATTCTAAGAAATTCATATCCTTCCTTTTGGATAAAAACATAATTGCAAATTTTAGTATAATAAAATATCGTTAACATAAGCTACATGTAATATTCTTTATATTTTAACAGTATAATTTATTGCATTCTTGGAGGTGGAGGTTTAATTAAATGAAAAGAAAAAAAGGTATCTGGATATTTACCATTGCTACCTTGATTTTTATTATAATAAGCTATCTAATCGTTAAAAGCTGGACTACAACAAACTATGGCAAACTTCATATAAGAATTGCCATCATGCTAAAAATCAAGAAATATATTAACCCCAATTCAATTAATAATAAGTCAATAAATGATATACGAAATATCATTGATAAAGATTTTACCAGATGGAATACTGAACCTATATACTTTTCTAATATAAAAAACTTAAGTATACCTACATCGTCAATACAAATACCAGTGCGTATATACACACCTCAAGTTGCTAGTAAGCTTCCTGTAATTATTTATTCGCATGGTGGCAGCTGGATTGGAGGAAGCCTCAATACTCATGACAATATTTGCAGAAAACTTTCACAAAATACAAATGCAATTGTGATATCTGTGGACTATCGGCTTGCTCCAGAAAATCCTTTTCCAGCTGGACTTAATGATGTATATACTGTACTCCAGTGGACTTATAAAAATGCAGAAAGCATAAATGGAAATTCGGCACATATAGCTCTTGTAGGAGACAGTTCAGGAGCAAATCTTTCTGCAGCAGCTTCTCTAATGGAACGCGATAAAAATGGTTCCCATATAGCTTGTCAGGTATTAGTGTATCCTTCTACAAACATATTTGAATTAAACAGTAAATCCTGGTCTTATTTTGCTAACGATTTTAATCTTTCAATGACAGATATGCAAAAGTATATCTCTTTGTATGTACCAAAAAAAGAAGATAGAATTAATTCTTATGCATCTCCACTCTTAGCAAAAAATTTTAAAGGACTTCCTGACACACTCATAATAACAGCAGAATTTGATCCTCTAAGAGATGAAGGCGAAACCTATGCTGAAAAATTAAAAGAAGCTGGTGTTAAGGTAGCTGTTACTCGATATAAAAGTGTAACCCATGGATTCCTATTAATGAATCAGATTACAAGTGAATCAGATAAGGCTCTAAATCAAATTTCCTCATATCTTCAAAAAGAACTTTAATAAATATGCAAAATACAGATTCATTTAAATAGTTCCAATCTTTGCATAAACACTTATGAAATGAATATAAAATATAGTAAATTGGACATAATGGTTAATGATCATGAGAATACTCACGTTGGTTCCTTAATATTATTTCAATATGTTTTAATCTATAAAAGCTCTGGTTTTGCCAGAGCTTTTATTATAAAGATTCTTAGAATAATCAAAAAAATAGTATGATTATTATTCAATTATACTATTTGGAGTGTAGGTTAAAAATTAAATTGTATTTGATTGTAAGAAATTAATTTATATAGATTAATTATTCACATCTCAATAATTACTTACAATTAACCCACTAAATTTCCTCCTGCTAACTTTAACCTTACTAAACAATACAAAGGGCCTCCATTTCATTTACATTAACCCCCTCATTTGAGCTGTATTGGAAGTGGTTTCTTTATTACCTTTAACCTTCTCAATCTCAACCCTAAATTTTTCTATCCTCAACCTCTGTTCTTCTGTTGCCATATCTGGGTTCTTATGAACCATTTCATCATACTGCTTGATTAAATTACAGAGTTCTCCCATATCCATGACTTTATTGTATTCAAATTGACATTATATTCTTCTGCCAAGTCCTTATATTTCATACCATTTAAATAGTCCTGCCTAACCTGTTCTTTTACATCTGGTGCCCTTAGTTCATTCAATATCACCACCTAGTCGCTAGTTGCTTTGTTTGTTTTGGAGATGAAGAAAGAGCCCCGTTAGGAGCTCCTTTCAACTTATCTTCTCGGATTTGCGAAACTTGGTTCAGTAGGCTTAGGTGAATCAAAATATTTACCTGGTGTAGATAAATCAAAATATAATCTGGAATCTTCGGTTACACCAAAATCTTTATTTGAGCCCATATCTTTAATTTTATTCAACGCTTCTCTGAATAATGCATTATGTGCCTCTTCACGATTCAACAAAAAGTCTATCGTGTTCCTTACTTCTTTATCATTAATTTGACGATATAAGTATTCATAAACAACTTTGGCTCTTTGTTCTGAAGCTATGTTAGAAAGCAAATCCGCCACAAGATCTCCTGTGACTGTCACATAATCAGCAGTCCACGGTGCTCCTGAAGAATTTATTAAAACTGGTGCCAATCCACCAAGCACATGGCTTTGAATTTCTCCACTTCCTACTGATTCATAATTCACATTATGTCCATTTAATAAATTAATAGTTTCTGCGACTATTTCCATATGACTAAGTTCTTCTGTTCCAATGTCGAGAAATAAATCTTTTATTGTTTGATCCTTTACTCTGAAACTCTGAGATAAATACTGTAATGCTGCTTTTAATTCACCATTTCCTCCACCCAATTGCTCCTGCATAAGAGCAGCATATTGAGGATTAGGTCTTTCGACTTTTACCTGTATATTATTCAATAATTGCTTTTCATGTCTAAACAAATTACTCACCTCCTTATTAGATATAAGTTTATTCTTTGCTTTATCTCCTTATTTATTCATCTTCATTTCTAGTTTAAACCATAGTACATTGTCACGGCCTGCCTCATTCGTTTTGCTTTGGGGATGAAATATCATTACTTCATTATCCTATATGTAATCCGTAATATACACCATTCTTCTAATGCTAATGTATTTGCCCCTAAAAAATCAGTGAAATATTTATTGTGGTGCTTATAGCTTCTTAGTGTGTATTTGCTCCTCCCCTTTATCTTTATTGATATTATGAACTCCTCAAACAGTTCTTTATAAGTCTTTTTTATCTCTGGTTTTTGCTTGAATAATTGCCCCCTTTGATGTCACCTTTTCGCATATACGAATCACCTCCAAAAACACTGCAAAAAACAGAAAAAAGTAACTAAGATATTTCTATCCTAATTACTTTTCACTAACTTAATTATTCAACTATAAATCTATTTCAACATTCTGTAAACACTGGCTTAACAGCACATCACTTTTATTCCCACTCAATAGTTGCTGGTGGCTTTGAGGTTATATCATAAACAATCCTGTTTACTCCTTTAACTTCATTAACAATTCTTCTTGAAACTTTATCTAAAACTTCATAAGGTATTCTAGCCCAGTCAGAAGTCATGGCATCTGTGGAGTATTTTCAATACCTGCAATGTTTTTATCTTTCGATATGTTTTGTGGCATACCTTCAAAACCACTTTTCAAATCCCTTCGATACATCATAAAAAGCATTTATGACGTTTTTCTAAATTTATTATAAATTTAACTCTTTATCTAGTCAACATTTTTACGGAAATTCCAGAGATTTAGCACCTAAATTCCAGTAAAAAAATTTACTTTTACTGAAACTATATTTTATTACACTTAATTAAATAAAATAGTATTACCATTCTCCAGCTAATCTAATTTCAATACTGCCTGTTACACTACTATCTGATGTTGAAATAGCTGTAATCGTCAGATATTGTCCACCACTACCTCTAACATTTTTAATACTAAAATTATTGCCATCTATAATATTTTTAATGTAATAAGTAGAATCAACACCGGAAAAACTAAATGTAAATGTATCTGATTCTTTTAAATTATTTTTGTAAGCATATACTGTAATATTCGCAGTATCACCTCGTAATAATTTTATTTGTTTTGTAATTTCTCCAATATCGTTATAATTTGTTGAGGATTTAACTGTTTTTGCTACTACAGCATTGATTGTTACTGGTATTACTTTTGTATATACCTGTGAGTCCCCTTCAAATGTTACTGTTATATTACAAGTGCCTTGAGAAATACCACTTACAATTCCATTTGAATCTACAATGGCTACGGATGTATTATTACTAGAATATGTAATTATAGGATTACTCACAATATTGCCATCCTTTGATATTGTAGTTATTATCTTCTGTGTGATTCCTACATTAATATTGATGTTTTTAGGAGTAAAGGTCATAACATAATTATAAAACTTACCTCCTCCAGTTATTTCATTTTCCATATCGTTAGATGGAGATATTTGAGTTTCTTTAGCAGTAATTTTTAACAATCCTTCTAAACTTAGATCAAGTCCAATAATTCTCCATACTGCCCCCATCTTTATAAATGTATGTTCGATTTCAATTCTGCTTGTTATTCCATTTAATGGAACCGTTACAATAATGGTTCCTCCTGGTAATATTATTTTTTTAGAATCGTTGACATCAAACATTTTTGTTTCTATATATCCTGTAACAACATTTATAGAGCCACCTATATTAAAGTTAATTGTATATGGGCATTTCCTTATAATGTATACATTATAAACATCGTTAATATTTTCATTCTTATTAATTATTAAATACTTCATATCATTATACTCTATTATATCACCTTGTTTTATATTTGTAGCAGTTATAAAATATTTTGTATCTATTGAATTTTTGTCTTCTATTTCCTTGAAAATACCTACAATATTAATACCATTTACTACACAGGTCTTTCCCATTCTTTTTATTGCAACATTATAAAAATTTAATAATGTATTCATTTAGCTACCACCTATTCTTACTGAATAACATAAAAATATTGGAGTTACCATCTTCATCATCTGGATCAGGTAATGTCGCGATTCTATCTTTAATTTTTTGAATTCTTGTTTCTAATAATTTATAACATTCAGATATACTCAATTGAGTTGTTGGATCTTCTATCTTTCGCATTAAATCAATATCGTTTACTAATGTTTCTAATATATCTATAATTGTAAACAATAACTTCCTTTGCATTTCTTCCTTATTATATGTATCTATAGGATCTAAATTATTTTCTTTTAAATATATAGAGTATTCTTCATCTTTAAAATAATCTTTATGATGTAATTCTAATTTCAACCTTTCTAATACAGTTATAGCCATTAATATACCTCTTCCTTTCCTATTTTAAATATATAAAAAGGCACCCTTAATTTTGGACACCTTATTTGCATAGATAATATTGTAAATAACCTTCCCTTACTCCACCTTCTGGCACATCATCCAATTCAAATTTAACATGATTTATTTGAAAATCTTTTAATTCAAATTCTATAAGTCCATTAACATCTATTGATATATAATCATCTGAATGATTTACATATAACTTTAATCTACCAGCAGCAGCATAAACTTTTAAATATTCATAATTATCACAATCAAATTCATGTATTTCAACATTATCATTCATGTTTAAATTTATTAACCCATTGCTTGTTTTTATTTTGCTATATTTTACACTTCCCAAAGTATTACTTCCTTTCTTGTTTTTAGATATAAAAAAGACATCCTCTAATTGGACGCCCTTTTAATCTTCATTTCATATAATTATGTTTAACCTTACCTCTTCTATTATTATTCCTATGTACGCACTCCAATCCAATTTCTTTCTTCTATCAATAGTTCTTTATTTTTTGTATTATAAACATACATTTCTCTATTTTTATTCTTTCTATGTTTTTCTGCATATTCTTTTAGAGCATCTTTCCCTTGAGCATGTACATTTATAATTGAAAAATCTTCAACAATTCTTTTACCTTTTTCTGAATAAGCTTCTATCGCTTCCAACAAGAGCCATTTATTAGGATATATTTTTCGTGCTTCACTCCATCTCATTAAAAATCTTTCCTTTCATTTATCAGCTTCTTATGAATTTTATTCACATAAACCTAAGAGACAAAACACCCTCAAACGGGTTAACGGGGTAGGTTTAAAGGTATTTTAGTGTGAAAAACTCAATTTTTGCTGTGGGTAAAAATTGTACTAACTACAACAAAATTAACAGAAGAGGGGAATTGCTTCTTTTAATGCCCTTGTAAGTTTATACATTTACAAGGGAACTTCTAAATGATAGTTAAACTCAATTGATATAACAACTTCGCTAAATATAATTTAGCGATCTTGTAAATATCATATGAAATTCTCTAACCTATTGATATACCTGCATTTATACAACTTCGCATTTTAATTATCTATAAATTACTATTGAGAATACGAAAAATTGGTAATTATTTTACCTTTTATTACTATATATCACATTAATTATACTATAATATGCCTTTTATTTACATTGTATAAAGTTTCATCAATACTGCATATTATGTATATTATATCATTGAATTTGCTCTTTTGTTGCCTAGCACCACAGGTAAAATTTTCAAGTATGCTTTTATTTCTTAATAATTATAATGACATCCTTAAGTTAAGATATTTAATTTTTTAAAATTTTGTGTGTTATAAAAAAGAAACTGACTACTCAGTACAACTCGATATTATGTTAACTAATTTTCAAATATCAGTTAACAATCTTTCCATCCAAATTATTTCTGTTAACCTGTACATTATCATCCTTACTACCACTATCATTAGCGTCTTCCTCTTTCAACCTATTCAACTCCTGTTCTAGCTTATCTAAATATATTTTTATGGTATTATAATCCATGGTAGCATTTATATACTTCATATCTGCCCCATCTTCCAATGAAATTGCATACCCTACTACATCTGCATTAATTGTTTTTTCAAGCAACTCCTGCCCTATAGTAACTGGAATAGGGTTAATTGATAATGTATATATGGCATCTCCTAGCTTAGATAATAAATCCTCTACCTCATCCAAAATGAACTTTATATCCTCTAACAAAGATACTCCAAAATTAGGATCAATATCATTTTTATTATGATAATGAATGGGCAATCCACTTAAATTATTACTGCTACTAACCATAATTAAATTACCACTTTCATTATTCCACTGTTCTACTCTGTCTGTGTAATATATAGTAAAATACTCTACGTTGCTATCAATATTTTTATACGTACTTGTCCAATGTTCTATGAATGCTATATATTCATTACTATTGTTATAAACTGGATAAGCATCAGCACTATCAATTAATTTACTGCATATATTTTTATTTTCATCCAGATACACATATTCATACGCATCTCCATATTTACCTATATTATCAATTATATCAAAATCAATTTCATTGTAATCTGCCCCTCTATATATAATTTGATATTCTTTAACTTTGTTTTCACTTCCTGTTAACGACAATGGCTTGCCCAAAAGATATGTACTATGGAAATTTAAAATAGTCTTTGCTTTTTGTATAATAAGTTTTTTGGTTTTATATTCTCCACCTTTAAATTGCATATCAGGTTTTCCTAATATTTTATGCTTTCCGGCCAAATAGTTTTTATTACACACTATTTTACTAATTCTGCTTAAATTATAACTTTGCTTTACTTCCTCGCAAAACCATGTCTTACTCCCATTATAATTACAATTTATGTATTCTTTTATATCCACTTAATCAATCCTTTCTTACCATTTATAATGTCTGCCATCTTTAAGGGCAAATAATGCCAAAGCTGTACCCATTACACAATCATCATGACTTCCTGAATTAGCTCCCATGTTTCCAGTATCATTGATAACAAATGTTTGCATCTCTTGAAGCAATCTCAAAGAGTTTATTTTTATAGCTCCTGTATCAAATAATTCAATAAAGTCATTTATTATAATATTTTTGCTTTTACTATTTGTTTCAAATCCCAGTCGCCAAATAGCTTTATTTCTCTCATCAAACATTTTTTGCTTTAACATATTTAAATATTTGTAGTTGTATCTCAACCTTTCAATACAACTATTACCTCCACTAGCACGCTCAATATTAAGAAGTGCCTTATTATAATATCTTCCTATCATATTGATTATTTCAGCCATCTGATATGGTTTAACCTTATTATTATAGAATTCTGCTACTTGTTCACCATCTTGACTAAATACTTCTACCACAGAATGATCTAACCCCACACCTTCACTTAAATCACAACCGATATAATATTTTTGTCCTACTTGTGGTATTTGGTAAATAAAAAATGACCTACCATAAAACTTTTGTAATTCTAATGGTAAATCAGTTATATTATTTTTTGGTATGTAATTATTTTTCTTAATCGATCTTTGAACTTCAGTTATTCTTTTATTATCAAATACATTTGCTCCTGTTGAAATAAAAGCTTCTATATCTTGACTAGGGTACTCCATATGAAAGGCATCAAGTCCCCCACTGGCAACTTTTAACCTTCTCCACATTAATTGTTCCATGGTGGCTCCTAAATTAACAAGTTCCTTTTCTTCATCATTTAATTCTTCTACTTTAAGCAATTCATTATTATTCTTTGCCTTATATATTTCAACACTATTTTCATAATCCTTCTCAAATAATGTACTTCCATCAATCCAATTAAAAAAGAAACTCTTATAACTATTTTCATTGTTTTTAGCTTGGAAATATAAATTATAAAAATAATTTAGACCGTTTGCAGTAGATTCTATAATTAATTTTCCATCTGGTGCTAATGCCTGAGTAATAGAATTTAATTGTTTTTCAGGCATCTTCCAAAATGCAAATTCGCTTAAATGTACTAAATGCAAAGTATCCCCACGACCTACATCTTTATTTCCAGCACAGACAGCAGAAATTTTGCTACCATTAGCCATTTTTATTTCTTGACGGTTATTAGCGTTTTCTTTAGGTTTTAACCACATAGGTAATGAATTAAATTGTTGTTTTAATTTATCAAATATGGCATTACATGATTTTTGATCGTGTGATACAAGTAAACAATTTGAATTAGGATATACAATACACTGCCTTATGCTTAAAGCAATTATAATTACAGAAATTCCTAGTTGTCTACTTTTTAGTACAATACCGTATTTAACTAATTCTTCAACAAATTTTTTTTGCTCTGGCGTAAGTATAAAAGGTACTAATTTCGTATCCTTATTAACTATTTTTATAAATGTTTCAATCCATTCAATTTCATGACCATCTTCCCACAGGTACTTTAATTTTTGTGCAGTTTCTTTACTTAATCCCATTATTTATCACCTCTCTTCAATCCAGGTATGTTAATCCCACTTAAGTAATTATCAATTTCATCTTCTTTACTTTCAAAAAAATCACTTGTTAAAAAATCCTGGCACCACTTGGCACTATTAACATCACTTTTGTTTACAGCTTTATCGTACATACTATTGTAAATATCCAGCATCTTTAAATTCCTAACACTCTTTAGATATGCCTTAATAGCTCCCTGTACATCTTCTCTTAACAGCCAATCACTCATGGCTGTCTCATATTCCACCTGACACATGGATTTTATTTCTTTATCATAATTTTCTTCACTCCTATCACTGTCTACATACCATTTAACAAAATAAGATAATTTTTGGCTATTACTATTTAGTATCTTTTTTATTTCAGCAGGTACACTTTTTTTCACCTTATCAATCCCTTTCCTTATTAATTTTTTGCATTAAAAAAGAACTTATATTGCTATAAGTTCTTTAAATATCTTAATTTTTATAGATTAATTAAAAGCTTGTACTATTTTTACTCTCATAAATTATCAGTTATATCTTCTAAAGGTATATCAAGTTCATTTTCTATAAATTCTAATATTAAATTAAATATATCCTCTTTCAATTCGCCAATAACCAGATAATCTAATTTTTCTTTTTTAAAGTAATATAATTGTTCAGTCTTAATAAACCCATCCATGCCATTATTATTTTTAACAATAGAATCATCGTGTGCAATAGGAAAATTACCTGGAAAACTTAATTTTTTATTTTTTTGTTTCTCATCTTTGAATGAAGACATAACATTACATATAATGTCATAACTCAATCCTTCAATTTTTCCCGATTCATTACTTAGAACAATAAATGAATGTTGCCTTAGATTTTTACCATGTCTTTTATAATTTTTAATGAGAATTATATCTCCAACTTTACACAATATATTTCACCACTTTTACTTAGTAACCCCACTAACAGTTATTTTCTTTTTACCATCTAATACTTCTTTACTCCAATTAAAAGGTATAACATCTTTTAATGCTTCTTCTGAACTAATATTAGTTCTTTGTCTGTTTTTCAATTTATTTAGGTTTAATGATCTTTTCATAATAATACCTCCATTAGAAATAGTAGATATTTATATAAATATAAAACATACTTAAAATTATATACTTTTACAATTTAATTATACAATAACACTAATATAAAATCAATTTTTATTCATAAAAAAGTCGACCATCTTTTTGTATCATCTCATTGAACCACTTACATCCATATGGATAATTGTAAATATAATATAATTGTTCTGTATCCCCAAATGGCGTACTTTCATTAATCATTTTCATATTTTTTACTTCTGTATCCAAATCCAATAAACTACTCAAGGTGTCATCTTCTACAAATTTATCAAATCCATTCCTAAAGTATCTTCTATTATTATCTACTTCTTGCACTTTGCTTTTATAGTAATGATCTCTTAGATAATTGTATTGAGTTTCACTTTTGTAATATTCTTTTATGTATTTGTTACTTTCTTCCTTTATAAAATTATGCCATGTAAATGGCAATATATAGTATGCTGTTATATTTGCACTGTTAGAACTTACTTGTCCCTTTTTCCCAAACTCTACACTACTAGCCATATTAATTGTTACTATATCTCCAGCATTAAATGTCTTATTGATATCAATGTACTCCCCATAGCACATAGCGTTTCCAATATATAAATTCTCTAAAACTTGGAACCTTAACCACGCATGTGTTTTAAATTCTAGGTGAAACAAATTACTGGCTTTATTCCATCCAGTACCATATTTGGAGTAATGCCTATAATAATCATAATTCAATCCCCAATCTTTAGGATACACTTCATCCCATTTTAAAACTTCTTCTCCAATACTTTTTTGGATTATAGCTTTGTATTCTTCATCAAAATGGTATTTTTCTTTTGGTTCAAATGTGTAATTTATAATAAAACCCTCCTTTAATAAATAAAGAAAGCAAAGAAATTATCCTTGCTTCCTTATAAAATTCATTGCTTTATTTGCAAAACTTCTTGCTTCTTCTGTTGTTCCTTGCATTTTATCAACATTAAAATTAACACTATTATTTACAATACCTCCATCTCCTGTATCCATTTGTAATTTCAATGGATTAAACTTTCCTATACCAGCAAACCTATTATATACTTGATCCATTACATTTTTACTTAAAGCAGGAATGTCTGTTAAGAAACTGTGTAGATTCTCTCCCTGTTCATAATTTAATACTGTTTCTGGTCTACTTTTACTACCATGAACCATTGTAAATCCTGTAAAATCAGCAATTCCACCATCTGCATAACCTATTGTATTAACGGGATAATTTGTTAGTTTCTTAGCATAACTTATAATATCCTGTTCAGTTTCAGTCCTATTCATACCCCATAACCATGTGGCGTTAGCTTCTAAAGCTTCTGATATTCCTTTCATTACTCCTACTCCACCCACAACTACATCATTAGATGTTAAGTTCATCTTACTTACATCAGTTGTATCTATAAAACTATATCCAAAATTAGATAAATATTTCTTTGCATTTTCTAAATCCGTTCCACTAGCATATACTGTTCCTTTATCGTTGGATCTTTGTTTTATATATTCATTTAATGTATTTTCATTATATTCTGATACTGTAGAATACTTACCATTAGTAGAATCAGCATACATTTGAATCATCTGTTCCGTTTTATATCTATCAGCACCAGTTAAATTAGTTGCACCATTTAATAAATTAGAAGGAATAACTCCACCTAATGAAATATCACCTTTTTTAGGTTCTAAATCTACAGGAGATACCAAATCAGTATCTACATACCTATATCCATCTGTTCCTAATATAGCTTTTGCGTTTTCTAAATCTACTCCAGTACCATATACACTTTTTATATTATTAGACATAGCTATCTTAGTCGCATCTAAAGTTCCAAATTCATTTAATAAATTTTTAACTTCTTTTAATTGATCTATTAATTCCGTCTTTATTTTATTTCCTATTGCTGTTAAACCTTCACCAAATCTATCTTCAAAATTAAGCAATGCTGTTTCTAAATCTATTTTATTACCTTCAGAATCTACTAAATAACCATTTATTAATGCTTGTGAAGCTTGTTTATTTATTACTTCATCTGTGTTGGATGCATCTATAGATTCATTATAAGACTCTACTAATTTTTCATAATCAGATTTAGCTTTATTTAATGCATCTTTTCTAGCTTCTATATTTTGATTTTGGGTATCTTCCCTTAATTTTTTATTTGCTTCATCTAATTCTTTTTGTATTTCTGACTTTTTTGCTTTTGCTTCATCATCAGCCCTTAAATCTAAGGCATTTAACTGTTTCTGTAATTGAACAACATTTGAAATATTTTCCTGATTGGTTTCATTATTCTGTAATTTCTTTTGTGCTTCATCTAATTTTTCAATCTCATCATCTATAGCATCAGTAAATAATTTCTTATTCTTTTCTAATTCTTCCTTATATATCTCATTATTCTTTTGAATAACCTGTTTTATTTTATCTGTTATTGTATTTGCTAATTCAGAAATCGAATTTCTGGTATCAATTACATTTTTTTCTAATTCACTTAGAGTTGTTTTTAATTCATCTAAATTATTATTTAATTCTTTAATTTTTTCACTAGATGTAGTATCACCAGAAGTATGCTGATTAACTGCGGTATATTAGTTTGTATGAGAGTGTGAGATATTTTATTTGATTTAGCAATATCCTTTGCCCCTCTAACATTTTCATTCAATATAGTTATTAAAAACTTTGCGTCTTGTTCTTTACCTTCACTTTCTAACCTCTTTATTTCTTTAAAGGCTGATTTAGCTCTAGCGTATGTTTTCCCACTAGTTCCTATCTTTTCTGCTACTATATCACTAGTTTTACCTTGTTCATTTTTTGTGTTTTTCCGAGGAAGACCAATGTCCCCTTCGGTATTTTGTTTTAAATTTGCTAATCTTCTTTCTTCAGCTTTAATTCTGACTATATCCTCCCACAATTCAGCTTCCTTCATTTTCTGAACAAATGTCTTTTCTCTATAAAAATTTTCTAGCAATAATCTTTCTAATTCCTCATTCTCATCTTTAAATTCAATCCTTTCATAAGGTATTTCTTTTATTCCCAAATATTTACAAGCAAATAAATTAACCCTGCTCATATAATTTTTTTACAAACTTTAATCCTTCTTTTATTTTTTGTTTTGAAAAGTTACACTTAGCAAGTTTATCTTCATCCCATTTATCGATCTGCTCATAAAAGAATACTGCAATTTCATAACTTCGTTTTGATTTACGTGAATTTACTGCTGTAATTACTTTACTCTGAGCTTCCTTAAGTTTACCATCATTTATATCTCTTTTAACCATGATTTCCAATAACCCATCTTGTGAAATAGTTCCATCATCATTATTGTATTTATACAATAGGCACTGTAATCTCCATTCCATATCAACTTTATATCTTCTTGCATTATCTGCCCAAGGCATAACTCTAGCCATATATAAATTTATTAAGGTTTCCAGTAATTCTTTGTTTACACTTTCTATCCTCTCAAATTCTTTGCCTATTTCTTTTTGCAAAAATCCCAAATCACTTTTCCCATTATTTACATATTCAATAAGTTTATAAATATACTCTCTATTGGCTCCCACACCTCTTACTTGATTATTTATAGATCTTTCAAGTTCAGATTCTTCAATATTAACTTCTTCTATTACTTCATTTTTATTAGAATTATCATTCGTATTAGAATGTTGTTTTATTTTTTCTTTATATTCACTTATACATTCTTTTATATATTTTTGACTTACTTTTCCAAGGTTTTTTATCGCATAGAATTCTTCTTGACTTAATGATAGAAGTTTATCAACACTTCTAATGTTTTTATGTATTAAAGCATTAATACTATGAGTATGAAATTTTAATAATTTACACAAATCATATAGTTCTGTTTCTTCATTCATTTTATTATTTGCTTTTAAGTTCTCCATTTCATTAGAATAAGCTTCTAATTCTTCATACTTCCTAATTATAGAAATAATTGCTGAATCAGACATTTTATACTCTTTAGCTAATTCCTCAAGTTCTACCCCTTCTTTAATTTTTCGCATAATTTCTAAATTCCTTATATGAATCTTAGACATGTTAAAAATCCCCCTACAAGTTACTATTTCAAATATAATTAATTTTAAAATGGCATTATTACATCATTAATTATTATTATTAGATTCCTAATTAACTTCTAAGTAAATTATAACATTATCTACTCATATATATATTATTGACCTTTATTTATTATATTTTATTTAAATGCCTAAAAAATAAAAGAACTCTTAGTCATACTATCTCGCTAATAGCTCTTTTAACTTTTTTCTATTAACATTCAATTGTTATTCTTTTCTTCAACATTATCTTTTAAATCCCACTTAATACTTATTACTTTAGTACCACTAAGTTCTAGCAACTGTGTTCTAAATCCCAAATTTTGAAGTTCTTGAATCACATTACCTACAACACTAGATTCAGCTTTATTGCACATATAACTCGTAGAGTAATCTCCCTTTTGGGCCATCATTTCAATCATATCTAATATTTTTCTTAGTGCTTTTTCAGTTTCTTTTTCAATGTCTAACAGTTTAACATTCTCTTGATCTGCTAACTCTTTCATCTGTTTAGCTGTTTTATATTCATATTCTCCTTTTTTATCTTGTTTAAAATCCATATATATTTACCTTTCTGTATATTTATTTGGCACTACTGGACGATTATAAATTTCAATATCTGTATCTATGAATCCTCTTCTTTGTGCCCCTATTAATGTCTCATACATATTCAATCTACCACAGGGGTTATTAGTATGCACATATATTTTATCGGCTCTTAATCCTTGTTCACACATATATTTAACTAAATCATACCCTGTTGGTAACAAATTACCTTTTTCATCTTCTCCTAAATCGTGGTCAAGTGATAGAATTTCAACCTTATAGTTTTCCAAATAATATATTGCTTCTTCTATAGTTTTTGCTAATATAAAATTTTCTGGACAATCTCGTAGGTCATCTAAATACAGATTTATTTTTTCTTTCATATTTTTATTTCAATCCTTTTTTAAGCAGCTACTTCAGAATAATTAATAACCAATATCTCAGCTTTATTCTTCTTAGCTTCTTCTACTATTTTCTCTACCTTTAAGGCAATATCATTTTCAAGAAAATATTCTCCACATTGTTTACAAACTTTGGCCGGAACATTTTTAATTATAATAATATTTTCGTTTAAATCGACAATATGATTGGCTTTACCTTGTATTAAATCTCCTTTACATAAAATGCAATTCATCTTCAATCACTTCCTTACGGTTCTTAAGCCATTATACCATTAATATTTATCTGAATAATATGTTATTATCATCCAAATATATATCGCCTGCTATTAACAATTAATATTAAAAATATAGATATAGAAGTATATATATTTCCGTATTTTCACACTAACATCTTGATTTAAATCCTTATTCACTTTTGGTTGTAAACTGACATTATCATTTCTCAAAACTACAGTTCACATCCAGAAATAAACAAGGTCAATTTTGAGGATTTTAATAATGAAATTGGAAATTTAACGTATAAAGATAGGTATTACACTTTAGAGTTGCTATTATTTAAGAATTGTTCTTTAATATTTTATAAGACATGCATATTTTTCTGAATAGCAAATAAACCCTTTTAAATTTTTATCTAAAAAAGGTTGACTTTAATAAACCTAAAATTTAAAAAATTTTTGATGAAATCTTTTAAAAATAGTGATATAATATATTTAATAATATATTATTGTGTATGTGTTGAGATTATATGGGGTGCAACTTATATAATCTCTTTAACTTTTTGTACTTTTATTCTATGTCTTCCCACCCTAATAATTGCTTTTCTAACTTTTCAAAGTCATATGTTCTTTGTTTAAAATTAGTACCATTGTTATATTTTTTATATTCCTTCTTTTGCTTGTCCTGTTTTTCTGCATTTTTAATTTTAGCTTCTTCCTGTTGTGCTTTATATATTTGTTTTAATAAATCCACTAATTCCTTTTTCTTCCCCATAATATAATAATTTGCCTTATTTAATCCTTGTCTAACCTTTGTAAAAATACAGTTCTCTTTTTCACTCATCTTATTTATACAATTAGATATCCATTCTCTACTTAGCTTTAATTCCTCAGCTATTTGTTGTTGGCTGGCATAACAAATCATATAGTTATCTTTAGTATCATCGGTATTAACCCTTCCTTCAAAGAAATCCAATATTCTACTACAAGTACCTCTTATGCCCTTTGAGAGGGAGTTTACGAAGGATATTTTAAGATTTAAAGCATCTGCATTACTAAAAATTTTCAATGTTTTGATGGGCATGAATTCGTTTCTAAGTTTTTCTTTTAACTGTTCACTCAATAACATTACCTTCTACCCCCTAACCTGCAATCTCATTTTTTTAAATCTAATTTTCCACTTAGGTTTAATATAAATTGTTTCTACCCAATGCCAATGCTTATTTATAGCAACAATATATTTATTAAAAGCTTTATCTGTCTTAATTTCCAAATACTCTTTTAATTTATCATAACTTGGTATTTCTCCAAAATTCCAAATATGGTATTGAAAGTACTTAGTAAATAAATGACATCTCTTTTTGTCGTCTTTCTCGTAACTCTCATAATTTCTTAATATTAAATCTCTATAATTTTCGGTATAAGGGGTAGAACCTGGGTCAACAAAACCATTTAATGGCTTAAATATAATTTTATCTACATTTATTTCTTCTCTTTTTTTAGCCATTATTTTCTACCTCCTCTCTTTTTAAAATGATTTTCTTTTTTATTTAATTGAGGGGCAATGTTATCTATAACTTCAACCATGCTTGACATTCTTGAATTATAATAATTGTTCAATTGTTTGAAAGTCGCGTGACCTGTAATATTTTTTAGTATAAGTGGAGATACATTCTTTTCAACTGAACGAGTAATAAATGTGTGTCTATATATGTGAATTCCACTTTTTTTAATCCCTCTTTGATGGCAATATTTAACTATGCCTTTTTGTAGAGAAGTTCGGCTTAAAATATCTCCATATACAGTCGGAAATAAGTAGTCTTCACCATCACCTTTTCTTAAATTTAAGTAATTGTCTAAAACTTCATAAAGAGAACTACTTATTGGAAGATATCTAGCTTTTTTGTTTTTAGTATAATTACAAGTTATTATTCTATCTATCATATTTAAATTATTGACTTTTAAGTGCCTTAATTCACTGGCTCTTAATCCCGTACTAGCTAATAACCAAACACAAGTATATACTCTAATACTTACAAAATCTTTACTTTTAGGAGGTTGTAAAAGTGTGTTAAGTTCATCTTCTGTAAAAATTTCTTTATGTTCTTGTTGTACTTTAACATAGGGTATATTGAAATATTCAAAAATATATCCTTTTTTCATACAATACTTTAAAACTGGCGATATGTTTTGTAAATAACTGTTAATGGTAGTCCCTTTCATACCTTTTTCCTGTAAAAAAAGTACGTATGATTCTATTGTTTTGACATCTAAGCCACCGCAATTTTTATTTTTTCCTAGAAATTCACAAAAATATTTATTGTGATAATAATAAGTTTTTATTGTATCTTCCGATAATCCTCTAACCTTAGAAATAGCAATGTATTCCTTAAATGCTTCTTGGTATGTTTTTTTAATAATTTGGCTTTCATTTTTGAATAATTGCTTTCCTTTTGATATACCTTTTTTCAATTTCATGACCACCCTTATTTTTTATTAAAAAACATCAAAAAAGTGCTTATGAAAAACTAATTTAACAACACTTTTCATAAACACTTTTATTAACTTATTTTATTGATATATCTAGGGTTTAAGCCATTCTGTGTTATTCCCACTCAATTGTAGCAGGAGGTTTTGAGGTTATATCATAAACAATCCTGTTTACTCCTTTAACTTCATTAACAATTCTTCTTGAAACTTTATCTAAAACTTCATAAGGTATTCTAGCCCAGTCAGAAGTCATGGCATCTGTGGATATAACAGCCCTTAATGCAATAGTATAGCAATAAGTTCTCTCATCCCCCATTACTCCTACAGAGCGTATGTTGGGAAGACAGGCAAAATACTGCCATATAGTTTCATCTAAATTAGCCTTTGCTATTTCTTCTCTAAATATTGCATCTGCATCTCTAGTTATTTGAAGCTTTTCCTCTGTAATATTTCCTAAAACTCTTATAGCAAGTCCCGGTCCCGGAAATGGTTGTCTCCACACCAATTTATGAGGTATACCAAGTTCTTCACCTACTGCCCTAACCTCATCTTTAAATAGTTCCCTTAGAGGCTCTATAAGTTTAAAATCCATATCTTCAGGTAATCCGCCTACATTATGATGACTTTTTATAGTAGCAGATGTTCCAAGCCCACTTTCTACCACATCAGGATATATGGTTCCTTGGACCAGAAAAGCTATTTCTCCTAACTTTTTAGCCTCTTCTTCAAATACTCTTATAAATTCTTCTCCTATTATTTTTCTCTTCTTTTCAGGATCGGATATATCTTTTAACTTTTGTAAGAATCTTTTCTCTGCATTTACTCTTATAAAATTCATATTAAACTGTTTTTTAAATATATCTTCAACCTGATCTCCTTCATCTTTTCTTAAAAGACCATGATCTACAAATATACAGGTAAGCTGCTTTCCTACAGCCTTATGTACAATCATTGCTGCCACTGAAGAATCTACTCCACCGGACATGGCACATATTACCTTTTTATCTCCAACTTCTTCTTTTATTGATTTTATCTTTTCATCCACAAAAGAAGACATAGACCAATCTCCTTTTAAATTACATATATCAAATAAAAAATTAGAAAGCATCTTTTTACCAAAAGGGGTATGTTCAACTTCTGGATGAAACTGAACTCCATATATTTTTTTATCAATATTCTCTACAGCAGCTACAGGGCTTTCTCCTGATTTTCCTATTATTTTAAATCCTTCTGGAGGATATGATACAAAATCCGTATGACTCATCCAACAACTCTCATTTTTATCTATACCAGAAAATAAACCACTGCTATTATTGAGAACCACATCTGTTTTTCCATATTCCCTTACTTGTGCACTTTCAACTTTCCCCCCTAGTGTAGTACATATAAGTTGATGACCATAACATATACCTAAAACCGGTACACCTATTTCAAATATATCTTCACTTATTTTAGGAGCATTATCATCATATACACTATTAGGTCCTCCTGTAAATATTATTCCTCTGGGGTTTTTTTCTTTTATTTTATCTACAGAATAGGTATAAGGGACTATTTCACAGTATACATTATTTTCTCTCACTCTTCTTGCTATAAGTTGATTATATTGCCCTCCAAAATCAACTACAATAACTAATTCTCTTTCCATTAGTGTCCTCCCAATGTAAAATTTACTTAACTGCTTTTATTTAGATCCATCCTTATATTTTGTGAAGATCAATTATAGTTTATTCCTATATTATAAACTATTAAAAGTCATAAATACTAACAGATAGTTCTTTATTTAATTATACAATATTATCACTGTGCAATACTATAATTAGGAGCTTCCCTAGTCATAGATATATCATGAGGATGGCTTTCTCTAAGGCCTGCGGAAGATTGAACTACAAAAGTAGCTTTTTCATATAAGTCCTTTAAAGTAGGTGCCCCTAATAATCCCATACCTGAACGTATTCCTCCTAAAAGCTGAAATATAGTATCTGCTAAAGGTCCTTTATAAGGTACCCTTCCTTCAACACCTTCTGGAACCAGTTTTTTATTTCCCTCCTGAAAATACCTATCTTTACTTCCACAAGCCATGGCAGCCAGGGATCCCATTCCTCTATACACTTTATAACTTCTTCCTTTATATATTTCCGTCTCACCAGGAGCTTCCTCACAACCTGCAAACATAGATCCCATCATAACTACCTTTGCTCCTGCTGCCAATGCTTTTACTATATCTCCTGAATATTTTATTCCTCCATCTGCAATAATTGGAACGCCATATTTATCAGCTTCTTCTACACAATCCATTACTGCAGTAAGCTGTGGTACTCCTACTCCTGATATTATTCTCGTAGTACATATAGAACCAGGTCCTATTCCTACTTTAACTGCATCTGCACCCGCTTTAATTAGATCTTTAGTAGCTTCTGCAGTTGCAACATTTCCTGCAATGATTTGTATATCAGGATATTTTTCTTTTATGATTTTAACTGCATCCAATACTCCCTGTGAATGCCCATGGGATGTATCTACGGTTATTACATCTACCCCCACTTTAACTAAAGCATTTACTCTGTCCAGCATATCCTTAGTTACTCCTACCGCAGCACCGCATAAAAGTCTTCCTTTTACATCCTTTGCTCCATTAGGAAATTTTTTTACTTTTTCTATATCCTTTATAGTTATAAGCCCTCTTAAATTATTGTTGCCATCTACTAGTGGAAGTTTTTCTATTTTATGAGTCTTCAGTATTTCCTTTGCTTCTTCAATAGTAGTGTTTTCCGGAGCTGTTATAAGATTTTTACAGGTCATAACTTCTGATATCTTTCTATCATAATCTGTTTCAAAGATTATATCTCTGTTTGTAATTATACCTACCAATTTATAATTTACGGTAATTGGAATACCCGATATTCTATATTTGCTCATAAGTGCTAATGCGTCATTTATACTATTATCCGGTGAAAGATAAAATGGATCTGTAATTACACCATTTTCCTGCCTTTTTACTTTGTCCACTTCCATGGCCTGGTGTTCTATAGACATATTTTTATGTATTATTCCAAGGCCGCCTTCTCTTGCCATAGCAATAGCCATTTTTGAATCCGTAACCGTGTCCATACTAGCACTGATAAGAGGTATATTTAATTTTATATCTTTAGTTAAGTTAGTATTTAATAGAACTTCTCCAGGTAAAACTTCAGATTTATTTGGTACTAAAAGCACATCGTCAAAAGTATATGCTTCTTTTAAAATCTTTGCCACTTAAAATCACTCCAATTCTAAATTATTTTATAAAATATTCTTAAAATATAACGTAATAAAAAAAACATATTAAATTCACTTAAAGAAAATTAATATGACTTTACCATAATAATTCCAATAACATTCAGAAATTTATGGTTTCCTGCAGACATTTCCCTACCATATTCAGGATATATGAATTGAATAAAGAACTTATTTAATTTTTTACGAATTTTAATATATTTCTCTCTATCTTATTAACTATTTACACTATTTTATTCAATTTTTTAGTTTTTGTCAACGTGAATTTATAATATTCTTAAAACAAAAAACTAACCCGATATCTAAATAGATATCGGGTCAATATTTGTTTTAAGTTATACATATTTTTAATACATTCCGTCCATTCCGCCCATTCCTGGTGCTCCTGGCAATCCTGCAGCATTATTCTTGTCTGGTATATCTACCACTGCTGCCTCTGTAGTTAAGAATGTAGCTGCTACAGATGCTGCATTTTGAAGTGCAGATCTTGTTACTTTAGTAGGATCAACAATTCCATTGTCTATCATATTTACATACTTATCAGTTAACACATCATATCCTACGCCTGGTTCACTGTTTTTAACTTTTTCAATTATTACGGAACCTTCCACTCCTGCGTTAGCTGCTATCTGTCTAACTGGTTCTTCTAATGCCTTTGTTATTATATCTATACCAACTTTTACGTCAGCCACATCTGAAGTAAGTTTTGAAACCTCTGGGATTGCATTTACATATGCAGTTCCTCCTCCTGGTCCCATACCCTCTTCAACACCAGCCTTTGTAGCTGCAAGGGCATCTTCTATTCTCATTTTCTTTTCTTTCAATTCAGTTTCTGTTGCTGCTCCAACTTTTATTACAGCTACTCCACCTGAAAGTTTTGCAAGTCTTTCCTGTAACTTTTCCTTATCGAATTCGGAAGTAGTTTCTTCTATCTGTGCTTTAATCTGGGATACTCTATCTTGTATAGATTTTTTATCCCCTCTTCCATTTACTATGGTAGTGTTTTCTTTATCAATTTTTACTGATTCTGCTCTTCCAAGATCCTCTAATGAAACTTCCTTTAAGTCTCTTCCTAGTTCTTCCGATATTACCTTACCATCAGTAAGTATTGCTATGTCCTGGAGCATTTCCTTTCTTCTATCACCAAAACCTGGTGCCTTTACTGCCACGCAAGTAAATGTTCCCCTTAATTTATTAACAACTAAAGTTGTAAGTGCTTCTCCTTCAACATCTTCAGCTATTATAAGTAATTTTTTACCCTGTTGTACCATCTTCTCCAGCAATGGAAGTATATCCTGAATAGTGGATATTTTTTTATCTGTGATTAAAATATAAGGATCATCTAATACAGCTTCCATCTTTTCCGTATCAGTTACCATATATGCACTTAAATAACCTCTGTCAAATTCCATACCTTCAACTACATCTAATTCTGTCCCCATGGTCTTTGACTCTTCAACAGTTATAACTCCTTCATTGCCCACTTTTTCCATAGCATCAGCTATTAATTTACCTATTTCTTCATCAGAAGCTGATATAGCCGCAATCCTTGCTATATCTTCTTTACCATTTACAGTCCTTGAAACCTTCTTTATTTCTTCCACAGCCTTATCTACTGCTATTTTTATACCCTGTCTTATAAGCATAGGATTTGCTCCAGCTGTAACATTTTTTAATCCTTCTCTTATTATAGCCTGGGCAAGTAATGTAGCTGTAGTTGTTCCATCTCCTGCTACATCATTAGTTTTTGTAGCAACTTCCTTTACAAGCTGCGCTCCCATATTTTCATAAGGTTCCTCAAGTTCTATTTCCTTTGCTATTGTAACTCCATCATTTGTTATAAGTGGAGAACCAAATTTCTTATCGAGTACTACATTTCTTCCCTTAGGTCCAAGAGTAACTTTTACTGTATTAGCTAATTTGTCCACGCCTTCTTGCATTTTTTTTCTAGCATCTTCACTGAATAAAATACTTTTTGCCATAAAAAACCCTCCTTACAACTTCCGTTATATAAATAGTTATTTGTTTTTAATATCATACTTTAATTTACTACTCAATTATAGCAAGTATGTCATCCTGTCTTAGAATAGTGTATTCCACTCCATCTATTTTTACTTCATTTCCAGCATATTTAGAGAACAATACCCTATCCCCTACTTTAACTTCCATTTTAATTTCTTTTCCATCTATCACTCCACCAGGTCCTACTGCCACAATTTCTGCTTCTTGCGGTTTCTCCTTAGCACTTCCCGGCAAAACGATACCACTTTTTGTAGTTTCCTCTGCCTCAATTTTTTTAATTACAACTCTGTCTCCAAGTGGTCTAATTTTCATCTAAACCCCTCCTTAAAAATACTTTGAATTTATTTTAAATTATTTTTAGCTTTATTGTTAGCACTCATTAATTATGAGTGCTAATACAATTATTATAATAATGAATAGCATTTATATTTTCAAATTTAAATTTTGCACTTATTCAACTATTTATGGCAAAAAATATAGGTTATACTTTGATTATATCCTTATTTCACCTTATTACTAATAATTTCACATGCGTTATATATTATTAGTATTTTCCAATTGTAATTACATATATACAAAATTGATATAATTTAACTTGGGAAATAACCATATATAAAAATTGAAATAATGATAATATTCTACTGGAAGAGAACATAGATTAGAATACTAAAGTTGTTCATTACTTTGAGATGCTTTATTTTTTAAAAATTTCATTAATATTTTTTCTCCCTTAAAAATTCCTACAATAAATAAGAATACAGCTATCACAACTATACTCACAATTATTATTTTATTACCAGAATATATTTCTGCTCCAAAATAAGCAGATAATACTATTGCCGGTAATCTTCCTAATAGTGAGCAAATTATAAAATTTTTAAATCTAATTTTAGATATACCACATATATAGGCCAAAATATCTTTGGGTATTCCAGGAATTAAATATAGTATAAATACTATGGTATTTATACTGCCTAAATCTAATATTTTCTGAAAAAACGTTAAATTTTTATTGGATATTATTCTATTTACAAAGGGTCTTCCACAGCGCCTAGATATACCATAGGCAATTATATTGCCTATGATTATGCCTATAATAGATACTAAACTCCCCCAAAATGCTCCATATATATATCCTCCTGCAATTTGAATAATCTCTCCTGGTATAAAAAAAGCTACCACCTGCAAAATTTGAATACTTATAAATGCCAATACACTATATTTGCCATAAGACATTACTAAACTTTTTAGTTTAGCAGGTTCTGTAAACAAGTATATATATTCATGATAATATGTATAGGCTAAAATAATAAATATGGAAAATACAATGAGCAGTGTAAAATAAAATTTATAATATTTTGAATTTTTTTCAACATGTTTTAACATATAATTTATCCCCTGATCCATCTTATATTTTAATATGACTATGTTCAATTCATTATCCTGAATTAAAAACTTACTTTAGTATATTTTAACCCAATATAAAATACTTATTTGTAAAAGTTATTTTTACTAGCTAAATTTTTATATTATTTTCTCTAGCATAATAAAATAGATACTGCTGGGCAAATCCTGATAATTTTCCAAATTTATCTACTCCAAAATCTCTTATTTTTTTTAAAGATACATCCGGTGCCAGATAAAAATGATTCATAGCTCTTTTAACCCACACATCTACAGGAAATGCAGAATATTTTTGCATGGAAAACAACATAATACAGTCTGCTACCTTAGGGCCTATGCCCATAAACTTCTGTAATTCTTTATGGCAGGCTTCATCTTCCTGCATCCTAATCCAATCAATATCATACTCCTCATGATAACTTTCTCCAGATTTTGTTCCATTATTATAAATTTTCGATATGGTATCTACAATATATTTTGCTCTGAAACCTGTTCCACAGGCTTCCATTTCCTCTAATGTAGCTTCTTTCAGTCTATCTAATTTAGGAAAGGCATAATAAACCCTATCTTTAAACTCTAAAGTTTCACCCCATCTTTTACTTATATTCTCTATAGCTTTCTTTATCATGGGAATTCTGTTGTTAGCAGATATTATAAAAGAAACAATTAATTCGAAAGGTTCCTGTTTTAAAAGTCTAATACCCCCTCCAAACCCTACAGCTTTTTTTAAAATAGGATCTTTACCTAATATGTGCTTTATTTCCCCATAATCCCGGTATAGATCAAAATACTCACACCATATTTCTTTAAAGTCTTTTTCACAGGTATTATATATGAATACATCATCTTCTTTTTTTTCTACTTCTATAACTTTTCCAAAAGCTGTTCCTATGTAATTCCCATTTTTCTCTCTATTCCATCTAAAGCATTGCCCACAATCAAATATATGGGGTAACTCAAAATTTCTTACATCTTTTAATATAACTCCATTTTGTAAATTTTCTATATAATTAAAATCCATATAATTACTCCTTACAAATTTTTAATATCATTATACACTAACTATCTTATGATTTCATTAAATGATTCTTAAATTGAAATGAATTTTATATAATAATCCAGAACAAGATAAAGGCAATCAATATTATTTCATTACACTGCCAATATAAAAAGCTGTATTAGGTCATTAACCTAATACAGCTTTTCTAGAAAATAGATTATTTCTTGCTTAAGTACTCATCTATAGCTTTTGCAGCTTTTTTACCTGCTCCCATAGCAAGTATAACAGTAGCAGCTCCAGTTACTGAGTCTCCTCCTGCATATACTCCTTCTCTTGTAGTTAGTCCAGTTTCTTCTTCTGCTATTAAACACTTACGTTTATTCATTTCAAGTCCTTTTGTTGTAGATGCTATTAATGGATTTGGTGATGTTCCAAGGGACATTATTACTGTATCTACCTCTAATTCAAATTCTGAACCCTTTATTGGAACTGGTCTTCTTCTTCCAGATGCATCTGGTTCTCCAAGTTCCATCTTTATACAACGCATACCTTTAACCCAACCCTTTTCATCACCTAATATTTCTATAGGGTTAGTTAAAAGATGGAATTGTACTCCTTCTTCTTTAGCATGGTGAACTTCTTCTGCCCTTGCTGGAACTTCTTCTGCTGATCTTCTATATACTATATATGATTCTGCTCCCAATCTCAATGCCGTTCTAGCTGCATCCATAGCAACGTTTCCTCCGCCTATTACTGCAACTTTCTTACCAACTTTTATTGGTGTAGCATAATCATCTTTAAATGCCTTCATGAGATTACTTCTAGTCAAGAACTCGTTAGCTGAAAATACACCATTTAAATTTTCTCCTGGTATATTCATAAACATTGGAAGTCCTGCACCGGAGCCTATGAATACAGCATCAAATTTTTCATTTTTTACAAGTTCGTCTATAGTAATAGTTCTTCCTATTATTACATTTGTTTCTATCTTAACACCTAATTTTTTTACGTTTTCTACTTCATGCTTTACTACAGTATCTTTTGGAAGTCTAAATTCTGGAATTCCATAAACCAAAACTCCGCCTGCTTCATGAAGTGCTTCAAATATAGTAACATCGTATCCAAGTTTTGCCAAATCCCCTGCACAGGTAAGTCCTGAAGGGCCACTTCCTATAACCGCTACTTTTTTACCCTTTGGTGCTTCTTTATCTGAAAGGTCTATATCATTTTCTCTTGACCAGTCAGCTACAAATCTCTCAAGTTTTCCTATTGCAATAGCTTCTCCTTTTATTCCAAGTACACATTTTGATTCACATTGACTTTCCTGTGGACATACTCTTCCACAGACTGCAGGAAGCGCACTGGATTTTGCTATAACTTTAGCTGCTGCTTCAAAATCTTTATTTTTAATTTGTTCAATAAACTGTGGTATGCTTATTGAAACAGGACATTTTGAAACACATCCTGGTTTTTTACAATTTAAACATCTTGATGCTTCTTGTACTGCTTCTTCTTCAGTATATCCAAGACATACTTCATCAAAATTAGTTGCCCTAACTTTTGGATCCTGTTCTGTTATTGGTACTCTTTTCATTCTATCTACAGCCATTATTTGTCACCTCCGCAATTACATCCCTTAGCATGATGGGTGTCTCCTTCTTCTGCTTGGAGAATTTTCTTTCCTTCTTCGGTCTTATACATAGCTTGTCTTCTCATAGCTTCATCAAAATCAACCAAATGTCCGTCAAATTCCGGTCCGTCTACACATCCAAACTTAACTTCTCCACCTACTGTAACCCTACAAGCTCCGCACATACCAGTTCCATCTACCATTATTGGATTTAAGCTTACTATAGTTTTTAAATCATATTCTTTTGTGAGTTTGCATAAAAACTTCATCATAATCATTGGCCCTATAGCAACTACACAATCATATTTTTTACCTTTTTTATCATCTAGAAGTTCCTTAAGTTTGTCTGAAACAAATCCTTTATATCCATAGCTTCCGTCATCAGTAGCTATATATAGGTTATCTGTTACAGCCTTCATTTCTTCTTCCAAAAGTAAATGGTCCTTAGATTTACAACCTACTATAGCATCAGCTTTTACTCCGTGCTCACTTAACCATTTCACCTGCGGATAAACTGGAGCTGTTCCTACTCCTCCTGCTACAAATATAATATTCTTTTTCTTAAGTTCTTCTAAATCCTCGTCCAGAAATTCTGAATGCATTCCCAAAGGCCCTACGAAATCTCTAATAGAATCTCCTTTTTCATATTTCGCCAATTTTTGTGTTGATGCACCCATTGTTTGAAATACTATCTTTACTGTTCCTTTTTCTGCATCATAGTCACAAATGGTAAGAGGTACTCTTTCACCCTTATCATCTATTATAACTATAATGAATTGCCCTGGAAGACAGGACTTAGCTACTCTTGGCGCCTCTATATCCATTGAATATATCTTAGGTGCAAGAGCTTGTTTGTCTACAATTTTATACATTCCATTCACCCCATCTGAAAAAACTAATAACTATTATAAAACGTTTAACTTTAAGACTTAAATCTAATTTCAAACATAAGCCCTTTATTATATTATATCATACTACCAAAATAATTTCACTACTATAAAAAACTATATAATTAAAAAAAGATTTTAGACTAATCATTAATTAGCCCAAAATTCTTTTTAATTATTATAATTTAAATATTACTTAAAATACATTTAAATCTATCTAAATCACATAATTTTAATAAGCGAAGAATCCTTTTCCTGATTTTCTTCCAAGCCATCCTGCTCTTACATATTTTCTAAGTAATGTATGAGCTCTATATTTTGAATCTCCAGTTTCACTATAAAGTACATCCATAACTGCAAGAACTACATCAAGTCCAATAAGATCTCCTAATGCTAAAGGACCCATTGGGTGATTAGCGCCTAATTTCATAGCTGTATCGATATCTTCTGCTGAAGCTATTCCTTCTGCCAAAATTCCTACTGCTTCATTGATCATTGGTACTAATATCTTGTTTACAACAAATCCTGGAGCTTCTGCAACTTCTACAGGAGTTTTTCCTATTTTAATGGAAGCTTCTTTTATAATATCAAAAGTTTCTTGTGAAGTATTCATACCTCTTATGATTTCAACTAATTTCATAACATTTGCTGGATTAAAGAAATGCATTCCTATGAATTTATCTGGTCTCTTTGTAGCTGTTGCTACTTCAGTTATAGATAATGAAGAAGTATTAGTAGCAAAAATTGTTTCAGGCTTGCATATTTCTTCTAATTTTCCAAAATAGTCTTTCTTTATATTCATATCCTCTGATGCTGCTTCTATTATAAGATCACAATCAGCCAATTTTTCAAGTTCAGTTGTTGTACTTACTCTTCCAACTATTTTATCAGCATCTTCCTGGGAAATTTTCCCCTTTGATACTTTTTTATCATAAGCTTTCTTTACTGCTGCTAGACCTTTTCCAATACTACCTTCAGTTCTTCCACGGATAATTACATCTATACCTGCTTCTGCAAAAGCCTGCACAATTCCACGAGACATAGTTCCACTACCTAAAACCGCTACACTTTTAATACTCATATATGTCACTCCTCCTTAAAAATTTAATATGATTGAATTTTAGTAATAAATTAAAATTAGTATGCTTAAAATAAAAGCATTTATTCATATAGTTTCCTCCACTGCAATACTATATTGATACTGCAGGGGAGGTTTCTAACACATAGAAATACTATTTATAGATTATAAATATTTATAAAATCAATTAAAGATTTAAAGCTTTAACTTGTTCTACAAATTCTGGAACAACCTTATATAAATCTCCTACAATTGCAAGATCCGCTACTTGCATCATTGGAGCGTTTTCATCTTTATTGATAGCTACGATAAATCCACTATCCTGCATACCAGCTAAATGTTGTATTTGACCTGATATTCCGCATGCAATATAAAGACCTGGTCTTACTGTTTTACCAGTTTGTCCAACCTGATAGCTCTTATCTATCCAGCCAGCATCTATAGTTGCACGGGATCCACCTATAGTTCCACCTAATAAATCTGCTAATTCTTTAAGAACTTTGAATCCATCTGGACCACCAAGTCCTCTTCCACCTGATACAATTACATCTGCTTCTGAAATATCTATTGTATCGCCAGCAGATTTAACTACTTCAAGCACTTCAATTCTGATGTCATCTTTTGCAACATTTGCAGCTATTTTTTCTATTTTTCCAGTTCTTGAAGCATCTCTTGGAAGCGCATTAAAAACTCCTGGTCTTACTGTTGACATTTGAGGTCTTGTTTTTTCGCAAGCTATAGTTGCCATTAAGTTTCCACCAAATGCAGGTCTTGTCATCATCAAATTTTTTGTTGCCTCATCTATATCAAGTCCTGTACAGTCTGCTGTAAGACCTGTAAAAACTCTACCTGCAACTCTTGGTCCTAAGTCTCTTCCGATAAATGTAGCTCCTATAAGTAATATTTCTGGTTTTCTTTCTTTTATAAGTTCATCTATTACTTTAGTGTATCCATCTGTAGTATAATGTTTTAAAAGAGGACTATCTGCGTATAAAACATTGTCTGCTCCATATGCAACTAATTCTTTTGCCAAATCATCTACTTCACTACCAAGTAATACAGCAGTTAATTCTACTCCTAAAGTGTCTGCCAATTCTCTTCCTTTTCCAACTAATTGAAGTGCTACTTTTTGTAGTTCTCCATCCCTTTGTTCAGCAAATACCCATACGCCTTTGTATTCTGCTAAGTTCATTCTAAACCCCTCCTATATATTAAATGACATGTTTTTCTCTTAATTTTGAAATTGAATATGCTACTGCTTCTTTTATTGGTTTATTAACGATTTCTCCTGCTCCTTTTGCTTCTTTTGTATGTGATCTCTTAACTTTTGTGCAGGAACCATTAAGACCAAGTTTATTTTTATCTACATCTAAGTCGTCAGCACTCCATATTTTAACTTCTTTCTTGAAAACTTCAAATATGTTCTTCATGTTCATATATCTTGGTTGATTTAACTCTTTTATAGCAGTTAACATGCATGGAGTTTTAATTTTTGCTACTTCATATCCATCTTCCCAAGCTCTTTGAACTGTTAAAGTATCTCCATCTACATCAACTTTTTCTACATATGTTATCTGAGGTATTCCTAATTTTTCTGCTATTTGAGGTCCAACCTGTGCAGTATCTCCATCTATAGCTTGTCTTCCTGCAAATATTAAATCATATTCTAAATTTTTAAGTGCTCCTGCTAATGCATAGGAAGTAGCTTGAGTATCTGCTCCTGCAAAAGCTCTGTCTGAAACTAATATTGCTTCATCAGCTCCCATAGCTAGAGCTTCTCTAAGTGCATCCACTGCCTGTGGAGGCCCCATGCTTACTACTGTAACTGTACCCCCTACTTTTTCTTTTAAAGCAATTGATTCTTCAAGTGCATTTTTATCATCTGGGTTTATTATTGATGGAACGCCTTCTCTTATTAATGTTCCTGTTTTTGGATCTATTTTAACTTCAGTTGTATCTGGTACTTGCTTTAAGCAAACTACTATTTTCATTATGAACTCCTCCTATTTATTTAAATAAATTTGCTGAAATAACCATCTTTTGTACTTGTGAAGTTCCTTCATATATTTCAGTTATCTTAGCATCTCTCATCATTCTTTCTACTGGATAATCCTTAGTGAATCCATATCCACCAAAGATTTGAACAACTTTAGTAGTTGTTTCCATAGCTACAGTAGCCGCAGCTAATTTAGCTCTTGCAGCTTCCACTGAATATGGAAGACCCATTTGTTTATTTACTGCTGCTTTATAAACAAGTTGTTTAACAGCTTCTATTTTAGTATCTAATTCTGCAACCATCCATGCTAATCCCTGGAATTTGTAAAGAGCTTTTCCAAATTGTTTTCTTTCTTTCATATAATTAAGTGCTTCAGCTAATGCGCCTTCTGCTAAACCTAACGCTTGTGCTGCTATACCAATTCTTCCTCCATCAAGAGTATGCATTGCTACAGTAAATCCTTTTCCTTCTTTTCCTAACATATTTTCTTTTGGAACTATGCAATTCTCAAATATAAGTTCTGTAGTTGAGGAAGCTCTAATTCCCAACTTATCTTCAGATTTTCCTATGGAGAAACCAGGGAAATCTTTTTCAACTATAAATGCTGTTATTCCTCTTGTACCCTTGCTTCTGTCTGTCATTGCAAATATTACAAAAGTATCTGCATATGCACCATTTGTAATAAATATTTTTTGTCCATTTAATACATAATGATCCCCTTCTAAAACAGCTGTTGTCTGCTGTCCAGCAGCATCAGTACCTGCATTAGGTTCAGTTAAACCAAATGCTCCAAGTTTTTCTCCCTTTGCAAGAGGAACTAAGTATTTTTGTTTCTGTTCTTCTGTACCCCAATCATAAATAGGTGCTGCACAAAGTGAAGTATGTGCTGACAATATAGTTGATGATGAAGTACAACTCTTTGCAAGTCCTTCTACTGCTATTATATAGGATAAATAATCTGTACCTGAGCCGCCGTATTCAACTGGAAAAGGCATACCCATCATTCCGTATTTAGCAAATTTTTCTACTGTCTCAAGAGGAAACCTTTCTGTTTCATCTATTTCAGCAGCTATAGGTTTAACTTCATTTTCAGTAAATTCACTTACCATTTGTTCTACAAATTTTTGCTCGTTTGTTAATGTAAAATCCATTTATTTTACCTCCTAAATAGTTTTCATACTAAATATAGCACATATCTTTTATTTATTATTTCTTGTAAACCTTTATTTGTAAACCTTTAATCAAAATAAAGATCACAATTTAAACGTGAGTTATTAATTTATAATCTTAAATTAAGTTATTTATCTGATTTATAATAATATTAAATTACTTATTTTTAAAAGCCTTGTCTCTTTTTTCTACAAATGCTGTCATTCCTTCTACTCTATCTTCTGTAGCAAAACATTCCCCAAATACTTCTGCTTCATAAGCTACACCTGTATCTATATCACACTGAAGTCCTTGATTTATAGCAGCCTTACACATTCTAACAGCTATAGGTGCATTAACAATAATAGCATCTACTAAAGCTTTAGCTTCTTCCAATAATTTATCTGGCTCAACTACTTTATTTACCAAACCTATTCTTAATGCCTCTTCAGCATTAATTACTTTTCCGGTATATATAAGTTCCTTAGCCATACCAACGCCTATTGCTCTTGCAAGTCTTTGAGTACCTCCAAACCCTGGAGTAATTCCAAGACCAACCTCTGGTTGACCAAACTTAGCCTTTGATGAAGCTATTCTTATATCGCAAGACAATGACAATTCACAGCCACCACCCAGTGCAAATCCATTTATAGCTGCTATAACTGGTTTTTCTAAATTTTCTAATTTTCTAAATATTTTATTGCCAAGAACTGAAAACTTTCTTCCCTCAACTGCAGTAAGATCTTTCATCTCAGCTATATCTGCTCCTGCTACAAAAGCTTTACCTGACCCAGTAATTATCACAGCATATACGTTATCATCTTCAGCAATGTCGTTTATTGCGGCATCTATCTCTTTTAAAGTTGCTGCATTTAATGCATTTAATGCCTTAGGTCTATTCAACGTTATTGAAGCCACATTTCCATCCTTTTCAAGAATGATATTTTTAAATTCCATATTACTCCTCCCTCCTAAACCTTTTAAAAGTAACATTAACAAAGTATTGTTAATAATATCACAAATACACTTAAAAATAATTGAAGTTTTCACTTCATTTATTATTATATACCTTAACCTTATATATTTCAATATAAATTAATATAAAATATTAAATAAATTTTATTTAATATTTCATTTTAGCATTTACGATAAAAATATATAACTTTAAGGATCATTCTATATCATTCAGGAGACAACTCAAGGTCAATAAACTGTCACTTAAATGAACATTTTCTACTTTTACATCCTCTGGTACAATAAGATCCACCGGAGCAAAATTCCATATACCTTTTACTCCATTTTTAACCAAAATATTACAAACCTTTTGACCATTATTACTAGGAACACATATTATACCTATATCTATAACATTTTCTCTTAGGTAATCACCCAAATAATCTATATCCCTTATTTCAATATCTCTAATACTGATACCTATGAGCTTTGGATTTATATCAAATATAGCTCTTAATTCAAAACCTAATTTTTCAAAACCGATGTAATTAGATATAGCTTGCCCTATATTCCCTGCGCCTATTATAACTGTTCTATATACTTTCGTAAGTCCAAGTATATTGCACATTTGGCTGTATAATTCACTTACATTATACCCATATCCTTGTTGACCAAAATCTCCAAAGCAATTTAAATCCTGTCTTATTTGTGAAGCTGTAAATCCTATTTTTTCGCTTAACTCCTTTGAAGATATCCTATCTACATCATTTCTCATTAAGTTGCCTAAATATCTATGATATTTAGGCAGTCTCTTTATAACAGACATTGATATATCTTTTTTCTTATCCATACCGCACCTCATATCCATAACTATATGTTTTAATTATATACTAAAATTTATATATCAAAATAAATTATACTATAAGTTCATAATTCAATTTTATTCCTATATAGTATTATCTCAATTATAACATATGTTAATCTCCTATTTTTTATTATTTTATATTTTTTATTAAGGTTTTTCAATCTTTATAATATTTATATTACATCTATTATATCAATGATTTCTATTATATCAATAAATACTCTCTATATTTTAAATAAAATCTATAAAAAAATCATTTTACATAGTAAAATATTAAATTGAGGAAGGTGTTATTGCTATGATTATTTTAAGCTGTAAAAATATTCATAAGAGTTATGGAATAGATGTCATATTAGAAAATATAACTTTCAATATAAACGAAGAAGATCGTGTAGCACTAATAGGTCCAAATGGAGCTGGAAAGTCTACCCTGTTTGAAATTTTAACTAATAATATAGCTCCAGATAGTGGAGATATGTTTATAGATAAGACTAAAACAATAGGCTATTTGACCCAGCATTTATCACTTGATTCTTCAAATACCATATACGATGAAATGCTCACCGTATTTCAAGCCATAACTGACTTAGAGAATAAATTAAATAAATTAGAAACTTTAATGAATGAGCCCTACGATTCCAAAGATGAAGACTATAGAAACAAATTGATTAACGATTATACTACCTATTCAGAACTTTATAAAAATAGAGGAGGATACACCTATAAAGCAGAAATAAATAAAATTTTAACAGGACTAGGTTTTTCCATGAATGAATTTCATGATCCTATAAGCATAATAAGTGGAGGTAAGAAGACAAGAGTTGCCCTTTGTAAATTGCTTTTAACAAAACCGGATATACTTTTACTAGATGAGCCTACTAATCACTTGGATTTAGAAGCTATAGAATGGCTTGAAGACTATTTAAAATCTTATAAAGGAACCATAATTATAATATCCCATGACAGATATTTTTTAGATACTATAACACAGTCAACTATGGAGCTTATAAATGGTCATATAAATTTTTACAATGGAAATTATACTAACTCTTTGAAGCTTAAAAAAAAGAACTACGAGACTCAATTAAAAGCGTATAACATACAACAGATGGAAATAAAAAAGCAGGAAGAAATTATAGAAAAATACAGATCCTTTAATAGAGAAAAAAGCATAAGAGCAGCAGAAAGCCGTCAAAAAATGTTGGATAAAATGGATAGGCTGCCTCCTCCAGATAAAGATATAAAAATTAAAAATATAATATTTAAAACTGAGATAAATAGCGGTAATGATGTACTCTATGTGGAAAACTTAAGTAAAGGATTTAATGAGAAATTATTATTCCAGAACGTAAATTTCCAAGTAAAAAAAGGGGATAAAACAGCAATTGTAGGTAAAAATGGCTGTGGTAAAACCACTCTCTTTAAAATAATCATGGGACAAATAGAATCCAATACAGGGATTTGTAAATTAGGTAAAAATATCATAATAGGGTATTATGATCAGGAACAATCTGATTTAGATCCTGAAAAAACTATAATAGACGAAGTATGGGATAAGTTCCCAAAACTTACTACTACCGAAATTAGAAATGCACTAGCCAGTTTTCTATTTACAGGGGAGGATGTATTTAAAAAAATTTCTTCCATAAGTGGTGGAGAAAAATGCAGAATAAATCTATTAAAACTAATGCTGTCTAAATCTAATTTTTTGCTTCTGGATGAGCCTACAAATCATTTAGATATAGCTTCTCGGGAAGCTTTAGAGGAAGCTTTACTGGATTATGATGGTACTATACTTGTAATATCTCATGACAGATATTTTTTGAATAAATCAATAAACAGAATATATGAATTAAGCCAAAGTGAAATAAAAGAATATGTAGGTAATTATACCTACTATACAGAAAAGAAAAAAAATCCTTTGAGATTTCAAGAGGAGATAAGTATTTCAAAGACTAAAACTCAAACACGGCATGATAAAAAGAGAAAAAAAGATTATGAAAAAAATCAACGAAAAAAAAATCTTCTCATAAAAACTACTGAAGACCAAATATCAAAGTTAGAAGATTATATATTAGAGCTACAACAGAAACTATGTCTAGAGGAAGTTTATTCAGATCCCAATAAAAGTAGTGAAATACACTCAGAAATTTTAATTACACAAAATAAACTAGATGATTTATATAATACATGGGAAGAAATGTTTTAAGATACAGATATGGAGGGCGTTAGAATATGCACTAATTTCCTCCATGATTTCTATTATATTTTTTCACCGCAGTATGGACAAAATACAAAAGAATTACTTCCATTTTTTAATTTTCCTCCACAATAAGGACAAAACAAAATTACTTTTTTTAATATAGCTACTACATTATTATGTTCAATTTTATTATTTTCTTTATGGTCAATTCTATTATCTTCGGAATCAGCATCCTTTACCTGATACTTTAATATAGCTTTATTTATCAGCATAGAAAGTTCTTTTTCCTCTATAGGTGTATTTATAACCTCATCTACGCCTTTTCCTTTAAAATCTTTTAAATTTATTCTATCACAGGAAGAAAGGATACAGACAATATTATGATTTTTGATTTTTATTTTCTCTATAAGTTTATCTCCAGTAATCTCCTTCATCACAAAATTTACTATAACAACTTCTGGATTAAATTTATTAACTTTTGAAAAGACACCATACTCATTAGAAATTTCCACTTCATAGCCCATATTTATTAGTTTATCTTTCATAATAATACTTTCAAGTTTACAATCGTTTACTAATAATATTTTCCTCATGGTTTCACCCACCACCATATCCTTTATATACTCTATATATTAAATCATAAGCTGCTATTTTTCAACTAAATTTTAGCATTAATCATACCATAAAAATTATATTATACTCATTTATACAATGGATAATACAGTTCATATACTTCGAATTGAAAAATATTCTGACCTATTATCTATATTTTTTAATTTTTTCTCCCATAGTAACTCCCTGTGGTTTATAATCTATTTTCACTACAGATACCACTCTGGATGCACCCCATTTTATACATATTTCCTGTGCAGCTTCTACTATTTTTAAAAGCTCACTTAACTCACCTTCCATAGGCCCCACTTCATACTTCACTCCACAAGAATCTATATATTCTATAACCTTATCCACCACTTTGTATAAATTTATCTCTTCAACTACAGGCAAAACCTGTATACTAACATTTGCTAATGCCATAATGTCCCTCCTAGTTATTTAAAAATACTTTATAATAATATCAAGTGATTCAAAGGTTCAGGTGGAGTTTGCTATAGAGAAATGCTTATCTCCATCTGAACCTTTAAAAAACTTATAAAGGCGCACAGCAGTGCTTATTCCTTTAAAGAAGGTAGAAGTATTAGCTAATTCCCGCCTTCGGATAAAAGTCTAATCCACAGTATAAATAAAATTATTACACTGTGGAATTTAACCACTAAATTAATTGTATATTTTATAATAATTTATTCAAATAGATTTACTAAATTTTCAAATATGTCTTTATTCTCTCTTATGGTATCTTCATTTCCCATGACACATATATTATCTTTACTCATAATATGATAAATCAGATCTGCAAAAGCAACTATATCTTCTTCTTTAGTATTTAATATTTCTTCCCTTTCCCTTTGTAAATCCTCATAGGTTATATGCTTTATATTATATTCCGCAGCACGTTCTCCTTTCATAGACGGTGATAATGGAAAATCCAGATCTGATATAGTTCCTATTATATATTTAGTCATTTGTCTACTATCTGCCTTGAAATTTTTAAAATATTCTGCTGCATTATTATAAACTTCAATAGTACGTTTTAAATTAGGATCTCTATAGGAGGTAAAAAAAGCATTGCCATTTTTTTGGAAAGAAGCAAAACTCCCATAAGCCCCTCCCTGAACTCTTATTTGATTCCATAAATATTCATAATTGGCTATAGCTTTTAAGACCAAGAGTTTTCCGGTATAAGGATAGCCAAGTTCCATATAATTATAAGCTTTAGCTACATATTGAACTTTTGAAGAAGTCATAAGACCTTCATTTTTAGCTCCTAAATCAAATTTATATTTTACCTTAGTTACTTCTTCATCTTTTAATTCAGAAAGTAACTCATTTATCTTATTTTTAAAAATACCATAATCTTTTTCCTCACAAGTTAAGTTTATAATTAGATTTCTCTTATTAAATATTTCATTAGAAACTTCTTTTAATTTTCTTATTATATCCTCTACCTTATCTTGAAAATTCTTTTCCAACTGGCATATAAAATTATAAAACTCCAGTCCACCTAATATATCTTCATATCTACTCATAGGTGAAAAATAGGAACAAACATGGTTTGCAACCACTATATGTCCTCTTTGAAACATAGTCATTTCCATCCTGGATTTAGTCTCTTGAATTATTTCTTTTAATCTCTTTTTTTCATCAAATTTAGTATAATTTATTATATCTTTCAATAGTAAAATTAATTTTTCCAGATTATTAACCAAAACTTTGGACTTAACTATAAATTTAGGATAAAATTCTTTATTGCTCTTATTTTCTCCAAATATCTGTGGTGAATAACTTATACCTCCTGTATATATATTTATTTCTTTCGTCAAATCCTCATAATCATAATTTTTTGTGCTGACCTTTCCAAGTACTGTACTTAAAAGGGATAAATATGGTATTAGATCTTCTTTTACTCCTTGAGTATCAAAATATAGATTTACATAATATATGCCATTGGTGAATGTAGGATAAAACAATATTTTTATATCATTTTCTTCTCTCTCTCTGAGTTCCAATTTTTTAGGCTCTGGCTCTATATCTGATATGGACAAAAGAGGTATTTTCATCAAGTCCTCTTTACTATCCTTTATATTTTGTCTTTCTTTCAATTTTAAGGTATCTTTAATTATACTATCTATATCATTATCTGAAATACTTTCCTTAAAATCCTTCAACTTCTTCTTTAATTCTGCTTCTCTATTCTCTGCCAGTCCCTTTTCAGGTTTAACTATCAGCATAGAACTGTGATTATTTTTCAAAATATATTTATCTATAAGATTTTCAAAATAATTATCATCTACCTGTGATTTTATCTTATTCAATACTGATTCATAGGAAAGATGCGTCCAAGGTTCTCCACCATACAACCAACTATCCATGCACTTCATTCCATATATTAATCCTTTAGGGTACCCTTTGTAATCCGCCTCCCTGAGCTGAAATTCCTTTATATTTATGGAAGACTCTATAAGTTTTCTATCCATACCTTTATTCACAATATTCTTTAAAGTTTTTTCCACCAATTCTTTAAAATCATTCTTTTTATCTTCATTAGAATTTTTAACTACTATACTAAACATAGGCTGAAGCATACTGGCCTCAAATATTCCAAATACATCTTTTCCTATATTGGCATCAATTAAAGCTTTTTTTAGAGGAGAAGAAGGAGTTTCTAAAAGTAAATGTTCAAGTATATCAAAAGCCAGATATAATTCATTATCTATAACTTTTCCCACTGAATAATTCATGCTCAGGAAAGTTTTACCCTCTTCTTTTTCACCACTTGAAATGGGATATTTTATTGTAAATTCCCTTTGGGAATCAAAAGAAAGCTGTTCTAATATGTTAGAATCTATTTGTCTTTTATTAAAATTACTCAAATACTCTCTATCTATAGACTCTAATTTTTCCAGTATATCCATATCTCCATATAAATATATATAACTATTAGACGGGTGATAATATTTACTGTGGAAAGCCAAAAACTGTTGTTGAGTTAATTCTGGTATTACATCTGGATCTCCTCCTGATTCCACTCCATATTGGGTATCCGGATATAATGATTCTGATATTTTTCTAAACAATATAGATTCTGGAGATGAAAAAGCTCCTTTCATCTCATTATAAACTACCCCTTTATAAGTTATTTCCTTATCTATACTATCCAGTTCATAATGCCATCCTTCCTGCATCATAATTTCTGGATACCTATATATATTAGGATAAAAAACTGCATCTAGGTATACGTCCATAAGATTTGAGAAATCCTTATCATTTACACTGGCTACAGGATACATAGTCTTATCTGGAAAGGTCATTGCATTTAAAAATGTATTTAAGGAGCCTTTTACCAATTCCACAAAAGGTTCCTTTACCGGAAATTTTCTAGAGCCACAAAGTACAGAATGTTCAAGTATGTGTGCAACTCCAGTGCTGTCATCTGGTGGAGTTCTAAAGCTTATTGAAAACACTTTATTTTCATCCTCATTTTTTAAAAAAAACAACCTTGCACCACTTTTCTCATGTTCAAAAAGCATTCCCATGGAGTTTATTTCTTCCAAGTTTTTTTTCTCTAATAGTTTAAAACCATTATATATTTTTCCTAAATCCATATTATCAATTCTCTCCTATTAATCTTATATATTTTACTAATATCATTAACTAAAATTAAAACTTATATTTATATTATATAACTTAATTTGATTGTTTAATCCATTCTTTTAATCTATCATAACACTGTGATGCTTCCTTATATCCCTGATTATATAATTCTATAAGTTTATTTTTATCTTTTTCTATTCTTTTAACCTTTAAATTCTCCCTGGGTCTCATAACAAAAACCCTGCCTTCTCTTTCCAGCTTTTCTATATAGGCTAGGGTACTATTATACTTTTTATATCTATACACCATGGCATCTGTCAGTCCCTTATACTGTGAATATATTTTTCGTGCCAAGAATTTCATCTTAAAAGGTTTCTTAACATATCCCCTATTTCTAGTTAAAATAATTACATTTTTATTATTTCCATCTTTCATAGATTTTTTTATAGGTATAGGATCTGCCACTCCTCCATCCAATAAGTTTAATCCCCTGAATTTCACAACAGGTGCCATAAAAGGTAAGCTGCTTGAAGCTTTTACTACATCATATACATCTTTATCTTTACATTCACTTTTTTCAAAATATACAGCCTCACCTCTATCACAATCTGTAACAGCAACTACAAATTTCTCCTTTGCCTTAGTAAAAGTTTCTATATCGAATATTTCCAATTTATTAGGTAACTCGTCAAATATGAATTCTGCTCCAAACAGGCCCTTTTTTAGTATTAGATTTTTATAACTTAAATACCTTGGATCATTTACATAATTCACATTTATATTTTTATTCCTACCCTTCTGCCTGGATATATACGACAATCCATTGCAAGCTCCCATAGATACTCCTATAACATATGGAAAATACAAATTTTTTTCCATGAAAAAATCCAATACTCCTGCAGTATATAACCCTCGCATACCTCCTCCTTCTAAAACTAAACCTATATTCTCCATGTGTTCTACACCTCGCTTGTGAATAATCTCATATTTTATTGTTAATATATTTTAACATAACTGGTTAAGTTAGTGAAGTTACCTATTTTAAATAATAAATTATAAAAAAGAACACTATTTAAAATTTCTTATCTTAAAAAATTTTAAATAGTGCCTACTTATATAATAATTAAATATTACAGTTATTTTAGAATAAACATTGTTTTTTGGTTAAATCATGAAACTTTTATTTTGAAACCAGCTTACTTCAACTTAACTAAAAGTTCACCAGTTTTAACCCTTTGACCCTCTTTTACAAAAACTCCCTCAACAACACCTGGAACACTAGCAGTAACGTTAGTTTCCATTTTCATGGCCTCTATTACAATTAAAGTCTGTCCTTCTTCAATTTCATCTCCTGCTTTTACAAGCACCTTAATAACACTTCCTGGTATACTTGCCCCAATTTCTTTTTCATTGTCTTCATCAGCCATAACTGCTTCGGCTTGTTGAACTGCTGAACCTCCTTCAAAAGCATGCTTATCTTTAATCTGTATGTCCCTCTTATTTCCATTAACTTCAAATACTAAGAACCTACATCCCTCAGCATTAACTTTAGTAATATCAAGGAGCTGTATAAACAAGCTCTTTCCTTCTCCTATTTCAACTTCACACATTTCTCCTTCAGTAAGTCCATAGAAAAACACATCACTGTCCATACGGCTGAGATCACCGTATTCATTTATGAACTTCAAGTAATTTTCAAACACATCAGAATAGAGCGCATAACTTAAAATCTCTTTTTTATTAAACTTCCTCTTGAACTTTTTAGTCAAATGTTCTTCTATTTTTTCAAAATCCTCTGGTGGTAGAAATTCTCCTGGTCTTCCATCTAAAGGCTTTTCTCCTTTTAATACCAATTTTTGTAATTCTTCTGGAAATCCACCCATAGGTTGACCCATCATCCCCTGGAAGTATGAAACTGTAGAATCAGGAAAATTCAAATTCTTTCCTTTCTCATATATAGTGTTTTCATCTAAATTATTCTGCACCATAAATATAGCTAAATCTCCTACCATTTTAGAGGAAGGGGTAACCTTAACTATATCTCCTACCAAAGCATTTACCTTTTTATACATTTCCTTTATATCTTCGAATCTATCTCCAAGGCCAAAACTCTCAACCTGAGGTTTCAAGTTAGAATACTGTCCTCCTGGAATTTCATATTTGTATATTTCTGCAGTACTTGACTTAAGTCCTGATTCAAACTGGCTATATACAGGTCTAACATCTTCCCAGTAATTAGCTATTTTTTGAAGGTTATCTGCATCAAGTCCAGTATCTCTTTCTGTATTTTTAAGCGCTGCAACTACAGAATTTAACGCTGGCTGACTGGTAAGAGCTGACATACTGTTAAATGCAAGATCCGCTATATCCACACCTGCTTGAGTAGCCATAAGTACAGTTGCAACTCCATTACCTGTGGTATCATGAGTATGAAGATGTATTGGTATTGATATTTCATCCTTAAGTGCCTTTATAAGCTCATATGCTGCATAAGGTTTCAATAATCCAGACATATCTTTTATACCTAAAATATGAGTTCCTGTCTTTTCTATTTCTTTAGCTAAATTTACATAATATTTAAGAGTATACTTGCCTCTGCTGCTGTCGAGTATATCTCCTGTATAACACATGCAGGCTTCTGCTATCTTGCCTTCTTTTAATACCTGATCTATTGCAACTTCCATTCCCTTAAGCCAATTTAGTGAGTCAAATATTCTAAATACATCAATACCTACTTTTGCAGATTCTGTTATATAGTCTCTTATAACATTGTCTGGATAATTTTTATATCCTACTGCATTAGCTCCTCTTAAAAGCATTTGGAATAATACATTAGGTATTTTTTCTCTAAGTTTTTCAACCCTTTCCCATGGACATTCCTTCAAGAATCTATATGCTACATCAAAAGTTGCTCCTCCCCACATTTCCATAGAAAATATATCTCCGGCTAGAACAGATTGAGCTGCTGCTATTTTTTCCATATCCCTAGTTCTAACCCTAGTTGCCATAAGTGATTGATGGGCATCCCTCATGGTAGTATCTGTAACCAAAAGTTTCTTTTGGGATTTTATCCAATTAACTAACCCCTGTGGTCCTTGTTCGTCCAATATCTGCTTTGTACCTTTTGGTCTAAGGCTTTCATCTACTTTAGGAACCACAGGTACATTGAAGGACGGCTTTTTACCACGAGTTTCATTTACTACTTTTTCTCCTATATACTTCATTATACTAAGTTCTGGATCAAGTTTTGGAGTTATATTAAAAAGCTCTGGAGTATCTGCAATAAAATTAGTATCACATTCTCCTTTTATAAATTTTTCATGTTTTAAAACATTAATCAAAAAATCGCTGTTAGTTTTTACTCCCGATATAATAGTCTCCTTTATGGAACGTATTGACTTTCTTATAGCATCCTCAAAAGTTCTTGCCCATGATATATTTTTTACTAGTAGACTATCATAATAAGGACTTATGACGGCTCCTGTAAATCCATTACCCCCGTCAAGTCTTATACCAAAGCCGGAGCCAGTCCTATACATATCGATTCTTCCAGTGTCTGGTGCAAAATTATTTAATGGATCTTCTGTGGTAATTCTACACTGAATAGCATAACCATTCATCTTTATATCATCTTGAGATTTTATTCCTACCTCTTTGGAACCAAGTTCATACCCTTCCGCAACAAGTATTTGATCTTGAACTAAATCTATTCCTGTAACCATTTCAGTTACTGTGTGTTCTACCTGAATTCTGGTATTCATTTCTATAAAATAATGATTTCCATGCTTATCTACTAAAAATTCCAAAGTACCCGCACTTCTGTATCCTACACTTCTTGCAATTTTTAACGCATCTTCACATATTTCATTTCTTTTTTCATCCGATAATGCTATAGAAGGTGTAAATTCTATTACTTTCTGATGCCTTCTTTGTATGGAACAATCTCTTTCATATAAATGAACTACATTTCCATGTTTGTCTCCGAGAATTTGAACTTCTATGTGTTTTGGACTTTCAATATACTTTTCAATAAATATATCTTCTGATCCAAAGGCCTTCATGGATTCACTTTTAGCACTATTATAGGATTCTAAAAGATCTTTTTCTTCTCTCACTATTCTCATTCCTCTACCGCCGCCGCCGGCAGCTGCTTTAACCATAACAGGATATCCGCAATATCTTGCAAATTCAAGGGCTTGTTCTTCTGTTTTTATAGGTTCCTGTATCCCTGGTATTGTAGGAACATCTGCTTTTTTGGCAACAATTTTGGATTTTATCTTGTCCCCAAGCATTTCCATCATAGATGAAGTAGGTCCTATAAATTCGATACCTGCTTGTTCACATTTTCTTGCCAGTTCAGGATTTTCTGCTAAAAACCCATAGCCTGGATGTATTGCATCAACTTTTTTCTTTAAAGCTATATTTATTATTTCATCAATATCTAAATATGCCTCAATAGGTCCTTTATCACTACTTAATAGATAAGATTCATCTGCTTTAGTTCTAAAGAGGGCTCTTTTATCTTCCTTTGAATATATAGCAACTGTAGTTATTCCCAATTCTTCACATGCCCTAAATATTCTTATAGCGATTTCTCCTCTATTGGCTACCAGAACTCTTTTAAATTTATTTGCCAAATCAACCATCCCCTTTTATAAAAAATATATTTTGCATATTTATTAACAACTAGTATTAAATCTAGACAATATAGTACTATTATATATAAGTATTAAAATTATTTCAATTGAATTTTATTTTTTTTATGCTTGCATATATTAATTATAACTAATTGCCCCAAAATATCTCTATGTCATACATATGATAGTACGTCCAAACAGACTTATACGTTTATTTTTCATAAACTAAAGCTATAGATTAAAGTAATATTTGCAACTTCTTTTTATATAAAAAATCAATCTCAACACAAATTATTATATATCTTAAAATTGCTTTTGTAAATAGTGTATTATATATAATAATTATGCTACTCTATATTATATGTAAATATAGTAACAATAATAACATATATGACATTTAATTTAGTGTCATATATGTTACATTTTCTTGAATTATTTCGATCAAATCCTTCATAGGTTCAAGTGGAGTTTGACACAAAAATATATATTATCTTTCCCCCAACTTCAAATTTGGAATTGCATTTAAATTTAAAGAACTTGTATTTCCCCTCATGTATTCAAAATAAGCAGCACTGCCTATCATAGCTGCATTATCTGTACAAAGTATAGGTTCAGGGAATAAAACATCTACTTTATTTTTACTTCCCTGACTTTTGAATGTTTCCCTAAGACAAGTATTGGAAGCTACCCCTCCTGCTACTGCTATTTTGTTTACATTTTTTAATTTACACGCCCTTAATGAATTATCCACTAAAAAACTGACTACAGCTTTTTGAAAAGAAGCCGCTACATCCGCTTTGTTTATATCTTCTTTTTTCATACTTTTTTGATTTAAATAGTTTAATACTGAAGATTTTAAACCACTAAAAGAAAAATCCAGAGTTTTATTATCATGAAAATTTGCCCTTGGAAATTTGATGGCATCTGGGTTTCCTTCTCTTGCTATTTTATCAACTTTAGGTCCTCCTGGATATCCAAGGCCAATAGCTCTTGCTATTTTATCATATGCTTCTCCAGCAGCATCATCCCTAGTCTGCCCCAACACTTCAAACTTTCCATAATCTTTCATATACACTAGATAGGTATGGCCTCCAGATACCACCAGACATACAAAAGGTGGCTTTAAGTCTTTATATTGTATAAAATTAGCACTTATATGTCCTTCTATATGATTTACTCCTATTAAGGGTTTGTTTAAGGCATAGGATAATGCTTTTGCATATTGAAGTCCTACAAGAAGTGCCCCTACAAGACCGGGACCATAAGTTACTCCTATGGCATCTATATCTTTAAATGTTATTTGGGCTTCTTCTAAAGCCTGCTCTACTACCACACTTATAACCTCTATATGTTTTCTGGATGCTACTTCCGGTACCACTCCTCCAAATTTTTTATGAATATCTATCTGGGAAGATATTATATTAGACAATACAATTCTCCCATTAACTACTACAGCTGCAGAAGTTTCATCGCAGCTGCTTTCAATGGCAAGTATTCTTAAATCTTTATCCATGATTCTATACCTTTCTTAATGTTATTTAACTGTACTTATTTTAGTATTAGTTTATTAAAAATACAAGTTAATACATTAAAATACCCTATGGAGGCTAGAATTATGATATATTTAAACAATACAAGTTTTTATTAATACAATATGTAATCTATGATACTGGAGATAGAAAAATGAATAAACCCTATGCAAAAATAATTATCAATGGTTCCCCTATATCAAAATCAAATTTTAAGTTATTCAATGTACAGGGAAGAGCCATATTACCTTATAACTCGGGTAAATATCATGACAGATATGCCCTGTATGAAGAACAGATAGCTTATGAATGTCGAAATCAAAATCCCGGACTTGTTATATCCGAATCTTTAATAGCACTACTTAAAGTATACTATAAAAGTAAAAAAAGACATCCCGATACAAACAATATAACCAAGAGTATATTCGATGGAATTGAAAAAAGCGGATTAATAGTAAATGATGCCCAAATAAGAAAAATAATCATAGAAGAATTTTACGATAAGGACAATCCTCGCTTTGAATTAGAACTATTTGGAGAAAGTTTGTATAATGTAGAGTATAAAATTTCAGAAAATCCTGTAATAAGAGAGCCTATAAATTATTCTCCTCCACCTAATAGAGGAAATAAGCTTAAAAAGTCAGAAAAAACATTAAACTACAGCAGGGAATATATAAATTGTCACTGTGAAATCTGTGGAAAAAAGGTAACCAAGGATGATATGATATCTGGGAATAAAGGGAAAACTATACTGTGCAGGAAATGCTTTAATAAACTATTTAAATAATGAAATAAAATATACATAAATTTATGTATATTTTTATTTTGTAAAAAATTTATCAATTATCTTTTCAGCCATTCTCTTTTCCATATTGGCCTTTACAATTAACATGATTACCACTAGTATAAGATCAACTATATCCTTTTCCCCTTCTAACTGGAATTTGTCTTCAAAGACTGTTTTTTCATCATTTCCTTCAATTTTAAGAATATTTTCTAATCCAATTTTATGCTCAAAATTCTTTATAAAACTTTCTATTTCACTTTTCTCTATTTCCAGAAAACTTTTATAGACACTATTTAATTCTTCTCTGCGGTCTTCTCCTTTTATTATAGATGTTACTATGGGAGAAAATAACTTTTGTATATCGCCTATAGATAAGATTTGTTTCAAATAGTATGTCAATACTATCAATATAATGTGTTGTTTAGAATATTTTTTCTTTTTAGGAGGCATAAGTATTCCCGATTTAGTATAATTATTTATCATAGTCTTAGTAAGAGTACTTTCTCCTTCTGTTCTTTTTAAATGTCCCAATTTTTCTTCAATAAGAGTTGTAACTTGATCCATGTATAAATCTATATCTGGTATATTTTCAAGCTTTAACTGTGTAAAATTGCCAAACTCCTGTATCAATTTTTCCAATTCATCTTTATACATACAGCATCCTCCTAATATGAAAGTATATCAATCTTTTTGTACACTTATAGTTATTTGTCTGCATTTAGGATATTTTCCCAACAATTCCTTAGTAAATTTAACTTCTTCTACTTCCGATGGGGTAAGCATTTTCTTTTTAATATGCATTTCCCTGACACCATCAAAATATACGGATATAAATTTATCTCTGAATAAATTTGTCACCCTGAATATAATATTTATGGTTTTGTCTACATTTTCTATATTTATATACTGGGGAACTGTATATTTAACACCATGAAGAGCCAATATTTTTATTTTACTACCATTAAATTTTTTGCCTTGTATATAGGCTGCTGCATTTTTACCTGCATTTATACTTTCCAAAATAATATTGTCAACTAAATTATGAATATAAAGTACATTTCCACAGGTAAATATCCCATCTATACTTGCAGCTAGACTTTCATTCACCAGGGGGCCTCCAGTTATATTTGATATTTTTATTCCTGCACTTCTTAAAAGTTCATTTTCCGGGGATAATCCTACAGATAAAACTACCGTATCGCAAGGTATATGCTCCTCACTACCTTTAATGATTTTTTTGTTTCTATCTATTTTAGAAATAGTTACACCTTCTACTCTACCCTTCCCTTTTATATCTACTATTGTATGATTTAATCTTAAGGGAATTTTAAAATCATAAAGACACTGTACTATATTTTTTTTAAGCCCACTATAATAAGATAATGGTTCTATAACTGCCTTCACCTTTCCACCTTCTAAAGTAATTCTCCTTGCAACTATAAGAGCTATATTTCCAGAACCTAATATTACAACTTCTTTCCCTGGCATATAGCCTTCTATGTTTATAAACCTCTGAGCGGAGCCTGCTGTAAGTATACCTGCACATTTACTACTTGATATATTCATAATACCCCATGGTCTTTCCCTACAGCCTGTTGATAAAATTATAGATTTAGCCTTTATCTCAATTATACCTTCTTCTTCATTTACTGCAGTTATGATTTTATTTCTGGTTAAATTAAATACAGTGGTATTTAATTTATATGGAATTTTTATATCTTTTACCTTTTCTATAGACTTCTCCACATATTCTGGACCTGTCAGTTCTTCCTTAAATATACTAAATCCAAAACCACTGTGTATACATTGATTTAATGTCCCTCCAAGCTGATTTTCCCTCTCAAGTATTAATATATTATCTACGCCTTCTTCTTTAGCAGTTACAGCTGCCGATAGCCCTGCCGGTCCCCCCCCTATTATCACAAGATCATACTTTTCCACATATAAAACCTCCAACCATCCTAAATTTATCCTAAGAGTGATATCACTAGCACTCTGACTCCTTTTAAACTGGGGATAAGTAATTTTTGAGAATTACTTAATAAGATAACTCACGTGAATGATTTTCAAATTTAATTATTGTTAAATACAACTATTTCACATCTATATATACTTTACCATATTGTTTATTAAAAAATACCATTATAGAAAAAAAGAGTCCATTCGAGATTATTATATCTAAAAAGATGACTCTCTTGTCTATAGTATTTAATTACTCAATTACAGCTTGTTTTTATGTTTACATGCCTCTACAACATGTTGTGCCAATACAGAAGAAGTAACTGTTCCCACTCCTCCTGGAACCGGCGTCACAATTACATTTTTCCACTGACAGCTTTTTATATCCACATCTCCACATAGTTTTCCGTATTTATCTACATTTATCCCTACATCTATAACTACAGCCCCTTCTTTAATATATTTTGAATCTATAAATTCAGCCTTTCCGATACCTGCCACCAATATATCTGCCTGAGAACAAATTTTATCTAGGTGAACAGTTTTTGAATGACATGTTGTAACTGTGGAATTTTCATTTAAAAGAAGCATTGACATAGGCTTTCCAACTATCATGCTTCTTCCAATTACCACCGAAAACTTACCCTCTACGTCAATATTATAGTACTTCAATATCTCCATAACTGCACGTGGTGTACAAGGTGCAAAACCAGTGCTATCCCCTGCAATTACTTTAGCTAAATTTATGGGATTAAAACAATCTATATCTTTTTCAGGTGTAATTACATATTTTATAATATTTTCATCTAAATGTTTGGGTAAGGGCCTAAATACCATTATGCCATCTACATTTCTATCTTCATTTAACCTTCTTAATTCCCTTATAAATTCTCTTTGTGATATATCTTCTGGAAATTCTTTTACATATGTTTCTATTCCAATTCCATTACATCTTTTCAATATTCCCTTCTCATAAGCAAGGTCACTTGCCTTGGCTCCGACTCTTATTATAACTAGTTTAGGAATAATACCTTGTATTTTAAAATTATCCACTTCTTTAATCAAAGTTTCACTTATAGCATCTGCCACGGGTTTACCTTTAATTATTAGACCCATACTTACGTTCTCCTTTATATTCAAAATATATTACAGTAATTATTTAAAAATATGCTGCTACATAGAAAGTATCTCCACTACCTTACTATATACCCTATCTGCAATTTCAATACCTTCTTTAACTAAAGATTCTATTTCTGATTTTACTTTATGGACATACTCCTCATCATTTATGGAACCTATATTGATTATTACATTAAGTTGTGCTCCAACTATTGAAGCTCTTAAACACTGAACTCCTACCCCTACATCACTTATTACAAGTTTTGAACAATTGTCCACTAAAGCCTCATGAAGTTTAATAGCATCATATGCCTTTTTAATGATATTTATGGGTACTTCACAGGCATCTTTTAAACATCTTTGCAAAGTCTTCTCTTTTATCATTTTTTCTTCTTTGGTACCTTTTGACATCCCATAGGCCTTAGAAAGAGGGAGAAAACATTTTGCATCTTCATCTACCATATTTAAAAGTTCTCTCTGCAGCTTATAGGTCTTTTGTAATATAAATTCCAATTTTTCCTCATATTCTGCATATTTTTTCTTTCCTAGGGTAAGATTACAAGCCATACTACAAAGTGCTGCTCCCAAAGCTCCCACTAAAGCAGAAGCACTGCCCCCTCCCGGAGCTGCACTCTTGGATCCCAGTACTTCCACAAAATCCATACAACTTTTATCTCTTAATTTCATAATATTTCCTCCCCGGCTATTTAAAATAATCCACTTATTACTCCATTTTCATCCACATCTATTTTTTCTGCAGCAGGAACTTTTGGAAGTCCCGGCATTTTCATTATTGAACCGGTTATTGCCACTACAAAACCTGCTCCTGCAGAAATGCTAACCTGTCTTACTGTAATTTTAAATCCTTTTGGTCTTCCAAGTTTATTTTGATCATCTGTCAGGGAATATTGAGTTTTAGCTATACAAACTGGTGTTTTCCCAAAGCCTAACTTTTCAAGCTCATCTATTTCCTTTTCCGCCTGATTGGTAAAAGTAACACCATCTGCACCATATATTTTTTGGGCTATAGCTCTTATTTTGTCCCTGATTGGCAATTTTTCATCATATGCGAACTGAAAATCATTTTTACCCTCATTTATAAGTCTCAGTACTTCTTTTGCCACCTCTATTCCGCCTTCTCCGCCCTTTGCCCAAACTTCCGATAACTTCACACTCACTCCAAATTCTCTACACTTTTCCTCTACTAACTTAAGTTCAGCCTCTGTATCCGTAGGGAATGCATTTAATGCTACTACTGCCGGCAACTTAAATACCTTAGTTATATTTTCCACATGCTTTAACAGATTTGGAATACCTTTTTCAAGAGTTTCTAAATTTTCATTATTTAATTTTGTCTTTGGTGTTCCTCCATTATATTTAAGTGCCCTTACCGTAGCAACTATTATTACTGCATCTGGTCTCAACCCTGCCATTCTACATTTGATATCTAGGAATTTTTCTGCACCAAGATCTGCACCAAAACCTGCCTCTGTAACTACATAATCTCCAAAATGCATTGCCATTCTAGTTGCCATTATGGAATTACATCCATGAGCTATATTAGCAAAAGGCCCACCATGTACAAAGGCTGGTGTTCCTTCCAGTGTCTGAACTAGATTGGGTTTTAAAGCATCTTTAAGAAGTGCTGCCATAGCTCCTTCAGCCTTTAGGTCATGGGCGGTTACAGGATTACCCTCTGTAGTATATCCTACAACTATTTTTGAAATTCTTTCTTTTAAATCATTTATGTCCGTTGATAAACAAAATATAGCCATTATTTCTGAAGCAACAGTTATATCAAAACCATCTTCTCGTGGTATTCCATTTACCTTTCCCCCTAATCCGTCAACTACAAATCTAAGTTGTCTGTCATTCATATCTACACATCTTCTCCAAACAACCCTCCTAGAATCTATATTTAACTTATTTCCCTGATATATATGATTGTCTATAAGGGCTGCCAGTAAATTATTAGCAGCGGTCATAGCATGTATATCCCCTGTAAAATGTAAATTTATATCTTCCATAGGTACTACTTGAGCATATCCCCCTCCAGCAGCTCCTCCTTTTATTCCAAATACAGGTCCCATAGAAGGTTCCCTTAGTGCAACAACTACAGATTTATCAAGCCTTGCCAGAGCATCTGCCACTCCAATTGATGTAGTGGTTTTTCCCTCTCCAGCAGGTGTCGGATTTATAGCTGTACATAAGATAAGTTTTCCATTTTTACCTTTAGTAGTTTTTAAAAGATTGTAATCAATCTTGGCCTTGTATTTCCCATATAATTCAATTTCATCTTCAAAAATATTCAATTTCTTTGCAATATCCTTTATATTTTCCATGCTGCATTCCTGTGCTATTTGTATATCTGATTTAAAATTCATTCAAAGTACCCCCGTATCTATTTTGATCATTTAATTTGTTTCCAAATGTTAAAATCTTAACGATATTATAAGAAGAATATATAAAAAACATTTTTTATCCAAAATATATTTTATATATTAACATATTAACAAATAGCTTGCAAAGAAATTAAAATTAAGATATATCAGTACTTCTACAATTCAAAATCCCTTAGGATGCTACCCCCTAATAAATTTCCCCAACACTTCACCAATACATTTTATTCCCTCAACAATTTTATCCTCTGGCATATTTGAGTAGTTAATTCTAAAATTATTTTCTTTTCCGCCATTTGGAAAGAAAGAGCCACCTGGAACAAACGCAACATTTCTTTCAAGACATTTTTCAAGCACATCCCTTGCATTTATATTTTCTGGCAGTTGCACCCACATAAATAATCCACCATGGGGTCTTGTAAACGTAACTTCTTTTGGAAATTCTGCTTCCATTGTTTTTATAGCTAAATCACGCCTTTTCTTATAAACCTTAAGAATTTCTGCTATATGTTTATCAATATCATATAATTCAAGATACTTTGCAATATCTCTTTGAGCAATTGTATTGCACTGAAGATCAGTGGACTGTTTTACCAATACATATTTTTTTATAATCTCCTTCTCTCCAGCAATCCATCCAATTCTATATCCTGGACAAAATATTTTTGAAAAAGTGCCCAGACATAAAACATTTCCACTTTTATCAAATGATTTAGCAGAGGGTAGTTGCTCACCTTCATAGCGAAGCTCACCATAAGGATTATCCTCAATAACAATTACATTATACTTTGCAGCAAGTTCTGATAATTCTTTACGTTTTTCAATACTCCAGGTTCTTCCTGTAGGATTTTGAAAATTAGGAATAACGTATATTAGTTTAATTCTTTCAGTAGTTTTAAGTATCTTTTCAAGCTCACTTATAACCATACCGTCTTCATCTGTAGGTACTTCAATAAACTCACATCCATATGCCCTAAAAGCACTGATTGCTGCAAGGTATGTAGGGCTTTCACATATTACAATATCTCCTTCATCTAAAAAGACTTTTCCTGAAAGATCAAGAGCCTGTTGCGAACCATGTGTAATTAATATATTTTCATAATCAAAGGAAGTGCCTAACATTTTATTCATTCTGTCTGCAGCCCATTTTCTCAAAGGATCATATCCCTCCGTAGTTGAATATTGAAGTGCACTTTTTCCATCCTCTTCAAGTACAAGTCTGTTTGCTTCTTTTATCTCATCAATTGGAAAAAGCTCCGGTGCTGGAAGTCCTCCTGCAAATGATATAACTTCCGGTTGTTGAGTAATCTTTAACAATTCTCTAATTTCAGAGGCATTTAAACCATTCATTCTATGGGCATATTTAAAATTCATGTTTATCTCTCCTTTTTTAATAATATATAAAAATAAAAAATCCTGTCCTTTGTATAAATACAAAGGACAGGATTTAAATTCATCTTCCTGCGGTACCACCTTAATTGATGTAAAACATCCACTCATTAAAGAATGCAAACACATTCCGGATTTATAACATAATCCCAATGTTGTGAATTACTCAGAACTTCATAAAGTCCTTTTGACCCACACTCTCAAAGGCTACTTTTCTATACTGCGTTCTGTCAGCTTCCCAGCACCGCCAACTCTCTTTTAAGTGCACGTATAGTTTTATCTCCTTGTCAACGATTTACTATATTTAAGTGTTACTAACATATTTGTAACTTCCATATCATTAGTAATTTATTACCTATAGATAATAGTTCTTATTTGCATACAATATCACTTTATCCTTAGTTTGTCAACATAAAAAATAAAGTTAAATATTATTATTTCCGCTTACTCTATTATAAATCCACTCTTTCCCTTCTACAAGCCGTGATATCATCATACTACATACTGTGTTTCCTGTTGAATTTAAAACAGTAGCTGGTGCATCTATTATGACACTTATAACCATAATTATAGGAAGTAATCCTTGAGAAAAACCATATATACTAAGTATGAGCATTTCACCAATCATGCCTCCACTAGGGATAGCAGCCATTACAGCCCCTACTAAAAAAGATATAAAAATTATAGAAAGTACTGATGAGATGCTTGCCATATTCTTATTAAGCAATCCAAATAAAAAAGCAATTTTCATAACTCCCCCAATTACAGAACCATCCTTATGAATATTTGCCCCAAGTGGAATTACTGTTTCTGTCACATCCTTTGGAACGCCCATCTTTTTTGTGAATTCCAGGTTAACAGGAATACTAGCAGCACTGGAACAGGTGGCAAGAGCTGTGATAGTAGGAACTGCAGCATTTTTCCAGAATATTTTAATTGCATTTTTCCCCCCTGCTAAAAAAGCATATAAAGTAAAGAAACCAAAATAATAAATAATGGATATAATTATATAAAGGATAAAAACCTTTAAATAGCCCTGCAATATTTGAGGTCCAAGCTCCCCTATTACTGAAGCAAAATAGCATCCAAGTCCTATAGGAGCATAATACATTATTATTCTTACCATTTCCATCATTACACGGGAAGCTGCAGTGAAAAATTTGGTAACAGTTTCTGCTTTTTCTCCAAGTGCTGCTGTTGAAATACCAAAAAGTACTGAAAATACAATCAATTGAAGCATATTACTTTTAGAAAATAAAGATGTGAATTCTGAAACTGTAATAGTATTTACAATCTGCTGAAAAACTCCTACGTGCTTAACTTGCTGCAATGAATCATTACTTCCAGATACAATTTGTTTTAATGCCATATAATCTATGCCTTTTGCAGGCTCCACTATAAAAACACCTATTATCCCTATTATAGAAGCTGCCAGCGCTGTAAACAGAAACACTATAAATGTACTTCCAATAATTTTACCAAATCTTTTCATGCCTTTCATATTAGCTATGGCTGAAGTAACACTAAAAAATACCAGTGGTATTATTATCATAAACATTAGATTTAGAAATAAATCACCAAAAGGTTTTAATACGGATGCCTTATGTCCTAAAAAAATACCTAAAATTGCACCTATAATTATTGAGCCTAACAGTACTATAGAAAATTTATATCCCCCAAGAAACTTTTTCATTGTGAATTTCCTCCTAATTATATTATCTAATAATTATTATATTCTAATTTTTTGCTATTTTTATTGCTAAAAGTGCTTGAAATATGGCAAAAAATGCCCTACTATATAATTATATTTATACTATAACTTCTATATAATAAATATTTATTGAGGTAAATCATCTATGGAAGAAAATAAAGGTTTAAAGATAAAGAGAGGTTATTTAAAAACTGATTTTCAAATATTTTATTTAAAAGAGCAAGAAGACATTTCCTTCGAATTCCACTATCATAATTTTGATAAAATAGTAATATTTATAGGTGGAAATGTAACTTATTTGATAGAAGGTAAATCCTATAAATTAAAGCCCTGGGATATACTTTTAATAAATAACAATGACATACACAAGGCAATAATAGATCCCGACAAAATCTACGAGCGAATAATTATGTGGATAAATTTAGATTTTTTAATAAGATATAATAACAATTGTAATTTACTAAGTTGCTTTGAATTAGCTTCAAAACAAGGATTCAATCTTTTGAGACTAGAAGATAACTGGATTGACATAATAAAAAAAATACTTTTTGATATTAAAGATACTTTTAAAAGCAAAGACCTTGGTTATGAAACACTGAGAATTTCTTTACTTTTACAATTTATAGTGTACATTAACAGATTATTTTTAAAACAAAAAAATACTAAAGAATTATACGACATTAAATATGACGAACGCATAAATGATATTTTAAATTATATAAATGGACATTTAGATCAAAACCTATCTATAGATTTTCTTTCCTCTGAGTTTTATGTGAGTAAATATTATCTGATGCACAAGTTTAAAGAACAAACAGGTTATACAATCCATGCATACATACTTCAAAAAAGACTCATTATGTCAAATTTATTGATAAAAAATGGCAAAAATATAGCAGAAGCCTGTGTACAATCTGGATTTGGTGATTATTCCAACTTTATAAGAGCTTTTAAAAAAATGTTTGGAGTTTCTCCAAATAAATATTATAAGACTTATAAGCAGTAACTTTCCCGTAAATTTAGGGGAATATATCCGAATTTAATTTACAAAAAATCCAAATACATTCCCTTTGCTTATTATAGATTATTTTTGATATTTACAGGCCAGGAAGGCTTATTCCCACTTAAAACCTCATGTATGCCAATAGCTGCATGAACAGACATTCTTTTCATGGCTTCTATGGTATGAGCCGCACTATGAGGGGTTACAATTACATTTTCCATCTTAAAAATGGGATTATCCTTTGAAGGTATCTCTCCATCAAATACATCAGTTGCCGCCCCTGCAATTTGTTTATTTAAAAGAGCATTACAAAGGGCATCATTATCTACCACTTCTCCACGAGCTGTATTTATAAGAAATGCATCCTTTTTCATAAAAGACAATTCTCTTTTTCCTATAATTTTTGTGGTAGCTTTAGTAAGTGGAACATTTAAACTTACAAAATCGGAATTTTCAAGCACATAATCCAGGCTATCTGTAAGTTCAACATAATCCAGTGATTTGGACTCTTCATCAATATGGCGTTTAAAGCCTATAACCTTCATCCCAAAACCTTTTGAAGCTTTTAATGCCAGAAGCTTTCCTATACTTCCAAGGCCCACAATTCCAAGCACCTTTCCCTCAAGATCAATGCCTAAAATATCCCTTACTTTGAAATTTCCCTTTCTTAGCCCTCTATCATAGAGAAAGAACTTCTTAGCCAATGCTATAATAAGACCCATGGTATATTCTGCCACCGTATTTTTATTTGACTCTGGAGCATTGGTAATTTGTATGGAAAGCTCCGATGCTGTTTTAATATCTACATTATTTACACCTACACCAAACCTTGAGATAACCTTTAACTTTTTTCCTGCCCTTATTACCTTTTCTGTGATATTTGCCATTCTAACAAGTATGGCATCACAATCTTTAACTTCCTCTATAAGAACATCCTCGGAGGTATCCCGTGGCATTTTTATCTCATATCCGAATTTCTTTAGATATTCTACCCCTTCTTCTTCTATACTTTCTGTAATTAAAATTTTGTAACTCATATTAAAACCTCCCTGCACAATCTTTGTTTTCTATTCTATCTTAAATCAATTTACAATTCTACCTTTCACAAACTACATTAATGTAAAAATAACTTTTACTATACTTTATCAGTACATAATAGTATTATAGTATTATTAAAAACATATGAGGTAAAACTATGGATAAATTAAATTTTAAAGATTTTCAATTAAGTAATACTATATTAGAATCATTACAAAAACTTGGATATAATTCTCCCTCTGAAGTTCAAGAAAAAGTTATACCCCTAATTTTAAAAAATAAAGACATTATAGTGAAATCACAAACAGGCAGTGGAAAAACCGCAGCTTTTGCAATACCAATCTGTGAAAAAATAGAAATAGAAGAGAAAAATCCACAGGCATTGGTGCTTACTCCTACAAGAGAACTTGCCCTTCAGATTAAAGAAGATTTTTCATACATTGGAAGGTTAAAAAAGATAAACTGTACTGCTGTATTCGGCAAGGAACCTATAAGCCTTCAAATAAAAAAACTAAAACAAAGAGTTCATGTGGTAACTGGAACCCCAGGAAGAATTTTGGATCATATAGAAAGAAATACTTTAGTCCTTGAAAAAATAAAATATTTAGTTATAGATGAAGCAGATGAAATGCTAAGTAGAGGATTTATGGAACAGGTGGAATCCGTTATAGGCAGTCTTCCTAAGAATAGAACTACTCTTCTCTTTTCTGCAACTATCCCTGATGAAATACTAAAATTATGCAATGTATATATGGAAAATCCACTCAACATAGAGGTTCAGTGTGAAAGCTCAGTAAAAGACAGAATAACACAAATGTACTACAAAATAGAAGCACCTTATAAATTTTCTCTATTGAATAAAATAATATATACTGAAAGACCAGACAGTTCCATGATATTTTGCAGAACTAAGAAGAACGTAGATGATTTAGTTCTACAAATGAAAGCTAGAAAGTATTCCTGTGAGGCTCTTCATGGAGGAATGCTTCAAAATGAAAGAATTGATAAAATCGAAAGCTTTAAAAGAGGGGAATTTACTTTTCTTATATGTACAGATATAGCCGCCAGAGGAATCGATGTGGAAAATATAACCCACATAATAAATTATGATATACCTATGGAAAGGGAAAACTACATTCACAGAATAGGACGAACAGGACGTTTTACAAGTAATGGAACTGCCATAACTTTTGTTACTCCTAAAGAATATCTCTATTTGAAAAAGATAGAAGAATATTTTCATATTACTATTAAAGAAGGCAGTATTCCCTCTTTAGAAGAAGTTGAAACAGGAAAAAAGCTATTTTATGAAAAACTTAAATCTGCACCTAAACGGAAAGAAGATAAATCAACAAAATTCAACAGAGATATTACAAAAATATATATAAGTGCAGGTAAAAGGAAAAAAATACGACCTAGAGATGTGGCAGGTACCATTTCAAGTATTCCTGGGGTAAATCCTGAAGATATTGGAATAATAGATATAAAGGATAATTTTTCCTACGTGGATATACTTTTTGGTAAAGCTGAAATGGTTCTCGAAGGACTTCAACATAAAACCATAAAGGGTAAAACAATACGAGCTGAAAAAGCACAAAAGTAGAAAAAATCAGGTGTACTTAGTATACCTGATTTTTACCTTTCATCTCTTTCTCCAAAATACTGATAATAATAGCACTTTAATCTTCCATTATAAAGTTTTCTATTTTTATGAGATTTTCTACCAAAGTATTTTTCAAATTCAGTGTGGGCTGTTATTATAAAGTAAGACCAATTTTCAAGTCTTGAAAATACTTCTCCCATATCCTTATATAAATTTTCCACTTCCTTTTTTTCTCCAAGTCTTTCTCCATAGGGAGGATTGCTTATTATGAACCCATACTTCTTACTAGAACTAAACTTCTTCAGGGGCATTTTTTGAAAGGCGATATAATCTTCCACTCCTGCTTTTTTTGCATTGGCTCTGGCAGTTTTAATTACTCTACCATCTATATCTGAAGCAAGAATTCTAAAATCATTACTATTAATAGAATTTTGGGCGTGTTTCCTCAAATCTTGCCACAAGCTATGAGGAATTATATGCCATTTTTCCGAAACAAAACTTCTATTTAATCCCGGAGCCATATTTCTTGCTATTAATGCAGCCTCAATGGCAATAGTGCCGGAGCCGCACATAGGATCTGCAAGTATTTGTGAAGGATTCCATTTGCTTAAAAGTACCAGAGCAGCAGCCAGTGTTTCCTTGATAGGTGCTCCTCCAGAATTTTCTCTATATCCTCTTTTATGAAGGGCTTCCCCTGAAGTATCTAAAGTCAAAGTTACCCTGTCTTTAAGTATACCCACTTCTATTTTATATTCCACTCCAGTTTCATGAAATCTTTCCCTATTATACTTTCTTTTCATGGCTTCAACCACAGCTTTTTTAACTATGGATTGACAATCTGGCACACTATGCAATTTAGATTTTATAGATTTACCCGTCACATGCATAAATGCATCCTCAAGCATGATATTTCCCCAATCCACAGAAAGTGTACCTTGAAAAAGTTCTTCGAAACTTTCTGCCTTAAATTCCGACATTTTTATAAGTACTCTATCTGCTGTCCTAAGCCATAAATTACAAGTAACTATATCCATTTCATCTCCACAAAAAGTAACCTTTCCATTTTCAAGCTTCAAATTATCATATCCAAGTTCTTTAAGTTCTCCAGCCACCACAGCTTCCAATCCAAAAGTGGAGGTGGCAATCAATGTATATTCCATATTTTTCTCCTTAAACCATTTAGCTTTACTTAATACTTATAATACAATTGTATTATAAAATATAGTATAAATATATTAACATTTTTTAAAGCAGCCAACAAATTATTTTTAAATTAGGTTGTTGACTATTACATCAATATATTGTAATATATAAATATAACGATAAATAAATTCCATGGAAAAGAGGTACGTTATGGACAGTAATTATATGAAATATGCAGAAGTATCAGAAATTCTTAAAGTAATGGCTCATCCCATTAGATTATGTGTAATTAAGGGATTACTTGAAACAGGAAGCTGCAATGTAAGTCATATGCAGCAGTGCCTGAATATACCTCAATCTACACTATCCCAGCATCTTCAGAAATTAAAAGCTGCTGGAATTATAAAAGGTATGAGAAATGGGGTAGAAATTAATTATAAAGTCTGCAATGAACTAGTTATTGACTTAGTTAATGCTTTGTTTAAGTAACTTATAATTAAACACTAAGATTATAGAGGGAGGAATTTTCATGAGAAAAAAAATATTGATTGTAGGTGGAGTAGCAGGCGGAGCTTCCACAGCTACAAGACTCAGGAGACTAGATGAAAATGCAGAAATAATCATGTTTGAGATGGATGAATATATATCCTTTGCAAATTGTGGCCTTCCCTACTACATAGGAAATACTATTAAAGATAGAGAAAGACTGCTGGTTGAAACCCCGGAAGGTATGAAAGGTAAGTTTAATATAGATGCCAGAATCAATAGTGAAATCATCGATATAGATGTGAATAAAAACACGGTAAAGGTAAAAAGCAAAGACCTTGGAACCTATGAAGAAAGTTATGATTACCTGGTATTATCTCCTGGCGGAAAAGCCATCAGACCAAATATTGAAGGTATAAACAGTAAAAGGATTTTGACCTTGAGAAATATACCAGATACAGATAACATAAAATCTTTGGTAGACAGGGAAAATATTCAAAGTGCAGCCATTATAGGCGGCGGTTTTATTGGAATTGAAATGGCAGAAAATTTAAAAGAAAGAGGTCTTGATGTAACTTTAATTGAAGCTGCGCCCCATATTTTAGCACCTTTTGATTCAGATATGGTAACTGCTCTTGAAAAAGAGCTGGAGGACAATGGCGTAAATATAATTTTAAATGACGGAGTTAAATCTTTTAAAGATAATGAAGAAAAAGTGGAAATAACCCTTGACAGCAATACAAAGGTCACTGCGGATTTAGTTATACTTGCCATAGGTGTGGCACCTAATACAAATTTTATAAAAGACAGTGGAATAAACTTGGGAACTAAAGGACATATATTAGTCAACAATAAAATGCAGACAAATATTAAAAATATTTATGCTGTGGGAGATGCCATAGAAGTAATAGATTTCATAAATGGTAATAATACTGCAATTGCACTGGCAGGTCCTGCCAATAAGCAGGGAAGAATAGCAGCAGACAATATATGTGGAGTAGATTCTACCTACGATGGAACCCAAGGTACTGCAATAATTAAAGTATTCAGTTTAACTGGGGCAAGTACAGGAAATAATGAAAGAACTTTAAAGAAATTTAACATTCCATATAAAGTTATATATGTTCACCCAACATCCCACGCATCCTATTACCCTGATGCACTTCCATTATCTTTAAAACTCATCTTTAATCAGGAAGGTAAAATTTTAGGTGCACAAAGTACAGGTTATGATGGTGTGGATAAAAGAATTGACATTATTGCCGCAGTCATTCGCCTTGGGGGTACAGTAAAGGATTTGACCAAACTTGAACTAAGTTATGCCCCTCCATTTTCATCCGCAAAAGATCCTGTGAATATGGCAGGCTTTGTGGCAGAAAATATTTTATCCGGGAAAGTAGAAGTTATAACTCCAGAAGAATTTTTAAATTATAACAAAGAAAATACCCTTATTTTAGATGTACATGCAAAAATAGAATTTGAAAACCAGCATATTGAAGGTGCCTTAAATATTCCTTTAGATGAACTAAGAAACAGACTGGAAGAACTAGATAAAAATAAAGAAATCATAGCCTATTGTAAGGTGGGTTTAAGAAGTTATACCGCAGCTAGAATACTTTCTCAACATGGATACAAAGTTAAGATTCTAGCAGGGGGATATAAAAGTTATAAATTATTAAATTTTAAGCCTAAAAAATTTGATAATACTAAGGTTTTCACAGGTAAAAAATCAAATTCCAATAATCAAACTATAAGTTTAAAGTTTGATTTAGAGGAACCTTCTTATAACAAAAGTGTAAATGCCTGCGGTCTTTCCTGCCCGGGACCTCTTATGCAGACAAAATCCTCTATTGATGATTTAGAACAGGGAGAAATTCTTAAAGTAACTGCTTCTGATCCAGGTTTTTATGAAGATATTAAAGCATGGTGCAGGAGAACTGATAATGACCTTATTAGTTTGAGCAAAAATAATTGTAATGTAACGGCTTTTATAAAAAAAAACGATGAACTAAATTCGAAAAATGCCAACGCCTATAAAATATCATATAATGATAATAAAACTATTGTGGTATTCAGCGGTGACCTAGATAAGGCACTGGCCTCTTTTATAATTGCCAATGGAGCTGCTTCAATGGGTAAAAAAGTTACAATGTTTTTTACCTTCTGGGGACTAAATATATTAAGAAAACCTGAAAAAGTGCCTGTAAAAAAACAATTTATGGATTCTATGTTTGGAAAGATGATGCCTCGTGGAAGCAAAAAATTGAAATTGTCCAATATGAATATGTTAGGAATGGGTACAAAAATGATGAGAAAAGTTATGAAAGATAAAAATATAAGTTCCCTGGAAGATTTAATCAAATCTGCCATGGACAGCGGTATTGAAATAGTAGCCTGTCAAATGTCCATGGACGTCATGGGACTTAAAAAGGAAGAACTCATTGAGGGAGTTAAACTAGGTGGAGTAGGCTACTATTTAGGTGAAGCAGAAGATTCAAATGTAAATTTGTTTATTTAGAACTGTATAAAAAATTCAAGTATTGAATTTAGAATTCAATACTTGAATTTTTTAAGATCTAAGATTTTTTATACTGAAGAGCCGCTCTGCCTTCATCACCGGTACTTATACGTATAACATTTTCCACGTTATATACAAATATCTTTCCATCACCTATTTCTCCAGTATGAAGTACTTTTTTAGCAGTTTCAACCACAAGATCTACTGGTACTTCACAAACAACTACCTCTACTTTTACTTTAGGTATAAGATTAATATCCATAGCCAAACCTCGATAGTATTCCTTATGACCTTTCTGCATGCCGCAGCCTGAAACATTGGTAACAGTCATACCTGTGATGCCGATATCATCCAGTGCTTTTTTTAATTCCTCAAATCTGCCTTTAGAAGTAATAATATCTACTTTAGTAAGCTTATCACTCATTATTTTACCTCCTTATTAAACACATATTTCAATATCCTGAAATCACGTAAAAATATCCTATACAAATTTATATTATTCTATTCATCAATAAATATGCAGATAGGACCCATATTAAACTCCTATTCCTCCATAAGCCTCTTCACCATGTTCTGTAACATCAAGGCCTGTCTGTTCGTCTTTTTCAGTTGCCCTCATACTGCTTACTGCATTAATTACTTTAATTATAATAAATGTAACTACCGCTGCATATATAACTGTGGCTAAAATAGCTATGAGCTGTATTCCAACCAACTTTGGATTTCCATGTATCAATCCATTTGATCCAGCTGAATTTATCGCTGTCCATGCAAATATTCCAGTAGCAATTCCTCCCCATATTCCTCCTACGCCGTGGCATCCAAAGGCATCTAGTGCATCATCATATCCTAATTTAGATTTAATAAAAGTAATTGAAGTATAACATATAGCTCCTCCTATTAGACCAATAATCAATGAAGCCAGAGGACTTACAAATCCTGCACCTGGAGTTATAGCTACAAGGCCTGCAACTAATCCGCTGGCAACTCCAAGAGAAGTCACTTTCTTTCTATATATATATTCACAAATAGCCCAACTTACAGCTGAAGCTGCTGCGGAGGTATTTGTAGTAACAAAAGCATTTACTGCTACACTATTTACACCAAGACCACTTCCCGCATTAAATCCATACCAGCCAAACCAGAGAAGTGCAGCTCCAAGACAAGTTAAAGGAAGATTGCTAGGTTTACCTACATTCCTTCTTTTGCCCAGCATTAATGCTGCTACAAGTCCTGATACACCTGAACTTATATGAACTACATTACCACCTGCAAAGTCTAAAGCTCCAAGGTTCTTAAGCCAGCCGCCTGTTCCCCATACCCAATGAGCAATAGGATCATAAACAAAAGTTGTCCAAAGCAAAAGAAACGCAAGCCAGTGCATAAATTTCATTCTCTCTGCGATAGATCCAGATATAAGTGCAGGAGTTATTATTGCAAACATGAGCTGAAACATCATAAATACTTGTTGTGGAATTGTAGCTGCATAATCTGCATTAGGTGCAAATCCCACTCCTTTTAAACCTGCAAAATTAAAACCACCTATAAATCCGCCAATATTATTTCCAAAGCACAGTGTATAACCTATAAGTATCCACTGTATGGATATTACTGCTAGGGCTGAATAACTATGAAGAGTACTATTTAATGTATTCTTGCCTCTAACCATTCCTCCATAAAATAAAGCTAGTCCTGGAGTCATTATCATTACTAAAGCTGCACTGATAATGACAAATACAGTATCTGCTGCATTCACTCCACTCATAAAAATACCTCCTTAAAAATAAATTAATAAAAAAATTATAAGTTTTTTTAAGTATATTTTTTCTGTCATCTTTTAAAAAACTTATTTATATAATACTAACTTTTATGCAAATTATCAATAGAAATATTGAAATTTTATTAATTTATTATTTTATGTATATTTATATTAATAATTGCAAATTTTAATGCATATATAGAAATTTAAGGGAGTATATCATAACTGCTATATAATGCTTTAAATGATGAAATAAAAATATAATTTTATAATTTTGAATTTTTGTGTTCATATTTTATAAGGAAATTAATGGATAAATAATAAATTCAAATACAATTTCCTCAAAATTACCCCAATAAAATCATTTTCATAGCAATATATGTTATATTTTCATATATGAATAGCCATTTTACTTTTTATATATTGATTTTATTTGAAATAATATAGTTAAAAATGGAATTATACATTTTTTTACAATGCAATAATATATTCACCATTTAGCATATACATATATTAAAATATCAATTTTCTGCGTTTTATATTATTACTTTATTATTATTTTTAAGTATATTTATTATAACTGTAATAAATATACTTAAATTTTATGAAAGTATATTTTTATTGAATTTAATACGATTTTAAATTTGATAAAAATATTTTATATAATTTTATATATTGTTAAAATCAACAAGGCATTTATCTCATTTTAGTATACTTTTTTTAATTTTTTAAAGGATTTTCATAAATTATGTAGAATATTAATAATTTCAAGATATTATTGTAACATAAAGTAATAAAAGTCATTAAAACATTATACTTTTTATTGAAATATTACCAGTGAATACAATAACAATCTTACTTTATAACAATTTATCAGAGAGGGGTTAAAATCCATGATGAAATTAAAAATTATGTATTTACTAAACAGAAGAATTAAAGGACAATCTGAAAAGGTATTTGAAGGTATTTCAAAAGGCAGAAAAAAAGCTTTAGAAAACTGGTTTAAAGATAAATGGATGCAGCTTGAAAACACCTGTAACATTATACGATGTTTTCAGGAAGATGATAAAAAATTGCTTGAAGAACTAAAGGAAGAATTAAACCAGTACAAGGATTTTTGTGAATTGTTTATATTAAATGATACTGGAACAGTTATTGAATCCACCTGCAGCAAACACATAGGCCTTAATATGAGCTATTTTCCCAATTATGAAAAAGGGATAAAAGGGGAAAAATTCATGTATGGACCTTATGAAGACGAAAACACTTTAGATATTGATTTATCTAAGAAGAAATTCGCAGATCAAGTAACCCTATTATTTTCTATGCCCTACACAGATTGCTGTGAATCCAAGAAAATACTTATTGGCAGGGTTCTAAATGATGATATGAGCAATGTAATTCAAGACGAAGATACCCATGTATATAAAGATTCTGGAGATAACTATTTATTCATGGTAAAAACAAATAGAGATATACTTCCCGGAACTGCCATATCTAGAAGCAGATTTGAAGACAATACTTTTACTATGGGTGACAATTTAAAAGATGGAATCAGAACTTTAAAATGGGGAATTGTTAAGATTAAAAACCATACAGAATTTGAAATAAGATTCACAGATCCTGAAACAGGTGACTTACATCCCGGAGTGAGGAATACTATTAAAAACAAGGATAACTTAGACTGTTGGCCTGGATATCCTGATTATAGACACATAATGGTAGGAGGCAAAGGCACTTTAATAACTCCTCCTCATAGTGATGAAATATGGGGAATGATGTGTGAAGGTGATATAGCCGAAATATACAATTTTAAAAGCTTAAATTTAAAGTTGCCTATTATAATATCAATTAGTACAGCTGCTGCTATATTAATAAATACCATAGCTTATAATACAAATACAATTATAGGTATTATAAGCTCAATTATAACCTGGCTTTTAATAACTGCGGTAAGCTGCATATCTTCACAAAAGCTAGTTGTAACACCCTTAAATAAGACTGTAGATATACTCCATCAATTAGCTGAAGGGGAAGGGGATTTAACCAAACGAGTGGACAAGCTTTCTTATGACGAACTAGGTGAACTTTCCAGGTGGTTTAACAAATTTATCAATAACCAGATGACTATGATAAAAAGAGTTGATATTTCATCAAAAACCTCAAAGAACTCTGTAAAAGTAGTTTCAAATTTGACCAATAACATAAAAGAGAGCATGAATACTGTAGCTAAAACTGTGGATGGCCTGGTAGATATATCAAAAAATCAAAATACTATATTTCAAAATACTAAAGAACATTTTAATGGTCTTTCAGCTTCCATACAAGAAATGGCTTCCCTTATTCATCAAGCTGCAAATAAGATAGTTAATACCAGTGAACATGCTGTTAAAGCAAATGATTTTTCAAATGATGTACTGAATTCAATAAATGAACTGGAAAAAACCATGAAAGTAACTTTAGATAGAATTCACGTGCTTCAGAATCACTCTGATTCCATAACCAAAGTAGTTACAAGTATCAACAGTATAAGCCAGCAAACCCAGCTTTTAGCATTAAATGCAACTATAGAAGCTGCACGGGCAGGAGAATTAGGTAAAGGATTTGGAGTGGTAGCAGAGGAAATATCAAAATTGGCCATTGAAACAGAGGAAGCTACTCAATCCATAGGGTTGATAGTTTCCAATATTCAAAATGAGACTAATAATACTTTTCAGGATATTAATGATATAAATTTCAAAGTTAAAAATTCTTCAAACGGCGTAAAAAATAGTATAGATTCTTTTAAGTATATTGTAAATAATATAACAGATATAACAGAAAAAATGGAAACCATTCTTAAAATAACCAATAAAGAAAGTACTGACATAAGTAATATGGTGACAAACATAAACACCTCTGCAGAGAAGATAAATAAAAGAACTGCCAGAGGAGCAAGCAGCAGTGAGGAATCCCTGAGTTTGTTAGAAGATATTTTAAGTAAAACCATAAGATTAAAAGAAGTAACAGATAATCTGGAATATTCTTCGACAGATCTTCAGGAAATGGTGGGAGATTTTAATACCAAAATATGATTGTCATTAGTTTACAACATCAACTTTTTCTTAGATACAGATGGAGTTTGCTATAGAGAAATGCTTTTCTCCATCTGAACCTAAAAAAACTTATCCAGGCACGTTAACCGTGCTTTTCTTCCTTGAAGAAGATGGAAGTATTGCTGCCGCGTTTGGATAAAATGAGATAGCCGTGATATATGTACAGCTATCTTGTATTATTTTATATTTGAAGTCTTTTTACTACTTCTCCCTCTTCAATATGTTTGTCCATTATCTCTTCTACATCTTCTGCAGTGACTCCTCCATACCATATACCTTCTGGATAGACCACCACTATTGGTCCTCTATTACATATACCGAAACATCCCGTATTTGTAACCATGACTTCTCCACTTAAATCCCTGCTCTCTACTTCCTCCATAAATTCACTGACTATATCTACAGATTCTTTAGAAAAACAAAAGCCTTGTTGTTTTCCATTAACTCTAGAACTTGTACAGACAAAAATATGATATTTAGGATTAACCATAATGAATATCCCCCTACTAATATATTTGATAATGTTTGTTTATAGTAATATATCATACTACCTTTCAATATTCAATATACAAAATAATAATTTATCAATTATAAGGCATATATTATAATATAATATCAATTAATACAGAGCATAATAACCAATATAATAAGAATCCTTCTGATTTTCTGTAACTAAAAAGCAGGATCAGTAACCTGTCCCGCTCATAAATCATATTTTAAAATTAAACATTGTAACTTTTCTTAAGTCATTATGTAATCATATACATTTACCCTTATAATATCTTCTTTGGAGTATATTTTCATAGATTATTCCTTTGGAGGTATGTCCTTTAAACTATTGATTATATTTTCAACAATAGGCTTAAAAATCTTTTGAAGATTTTCACTTATACTTTCATCTCCCTGTTCCGACAAACTGCTTATGCCACTTAACATAGGAAGTTCTCCCAAAAGTTTCAAATCCATATCCTTCAAAAATTTATCTGTGCTTTCACCATTAAAAAGTTTTATCTGTTTCCCACAATCTGGACAGGTTATATAACTCATGTTTTCAATAACTCCGAGTATGTTGATATTCATGGTTTTTGCCATATTTACAGCTTTTGAAACTATCATTGATACCAAATCCTGTGGCACAGATATCATAACTATGCCATCTATAGGCATGGATTGCATTACAGTAAGAGCAACATCTCCTGTTCCAGGAGGCATATCAATTATTAAATAATCCAGCTCCCCCCATATTACATCTGTCCATAATTGCTTAACTGCACCACCTATTACAGGTCCTCTCCATATAACCGGCTGGCTCTCATCTTCTAAAAGCAGATTTAATGATATAGCTTTTATTGCATCTTTTGTATCTACAGGTACTATAAATTCCTCTGTGGTTTCAGCTCTTTTACCTTTTAGGCCCATTAAATTAGGAATACTTGGGCCTGTTATATCCGCATCTAAAATTCCTACACTATACCCCATTTTCTTTAGCTGTCTAGCTACAAGTACAGAAATTGATGATTTTCCAACACCTCCCTTACCACTCATAATACCAATAATCCTTTTTACCTTATTATAGGGATTAAAATCAATATCAACATCACAACTTTCATTATCCTTACTGCATCCATCATTCGATGGACATGAACTACAATCTGACATAAAATCATCTCCTTGCATCTATATTGGCATTTGCCATTTTTATATTACTCCTATTTATTATTATTGTCAAATATATATCAAATTATAGAGCTTAAATAAATTACTAAAAAACAACAGCATTTTGCCCCCAAACTTACTCTAAATAAGCGTAGGGGGTATTAATCTGCTGTCTTCAAATCAACTAATATACCTTATCAATATTATATCCGTGCTCATTTAAAGATTTAATTATCTCTTCTATATGGTCATGACCATTTGTTTCAACTGTTACTTCTAAAGCCACATGTTTTAATCTATCAATAGCTTTAAACTGATTATGATCCAATTTTATTATATTTGCAGATTTTTCCGCCAGAATTTTTGATATCTGTAAAAGCTGCCCTGGAGTATCCTTAAGTTTAACTGAAAAACAGAATATTCTTCCTCTTGAAACAAGTCCATGGTTTAAGAGTGCAGACATTGTTACCACATCTATATTTCCACCACTTATTAAACATACCACTTTCTTATTTTTAAATTTCAATTTGCTTAATGCCGCCAGTGACATAGCCCCTGTGGCCTCTGCTACAAGTTTGTGCTTTTCCAAAAGAATATATACATCCTCCATAAGCTGTTGATCACTTACCGTGACAATTTCATCTACATATTTTTTTACTACCTGAAAAGTTAACTTACCTGGATTCTTTACTGCCGCTCCATCTGCAATAGTATCAATATCCTCTGCACTGGTTAACTTTCCTGTATCAAAAGAATACTTCATAGGATTAGCCCCATCAGCCTGAACTCCTATTATTTTTATATTGGGATTAATGGACTTCGCGGCCACTGATATACCACTTATAAGCCCTCCGCCGCCTATTGGTACTACTATAGCATCCACATCCTTTAATTTTTCTATAATCTCAAGAGCTATTGTTCCTTGCCCTGCCATTACATCCAAATCATCAAAAGGATGTATAAAAGTATATCCTTTTTCTTTCTCAAGTCTCTTAGCTTCTTCATAGGCCTCATCATAAACTTTTCCTTTAAGTACTACTTCCGCTCCATAATTTTTAGTGGCCTGCACTTTGATAAGCGGTGTAGTCTCTGGCATGACAATTGTAGCTTTAATTCCAAGTTTGTTTGCAGCATAGGCAACTCCCTGGGCATGATTTCCTGCTGAAGAAGCAATCAGTCCCTTCTTTTTATTATCCTCACTTAATTTAGAAATTTTATTTAAAGCACCCCTTAATTTAAATGCCCCGGTTATCTGTAAATTTTCTGGTTTTATATATACCTCATTTCCACTTTCCAAACTATATTCCGAGCTATATATTAATTCCGTATCTATACATATGTCCTTTATTCTTTTTCTGGCTTCCAATACATCTTCTAAAGTTAAATGTGCTTCTTCTGTTTCTAAAGTTAACATTTCTTTCATAATTTTAAATCTCCTCTCTAATTATTCATATTAAAAGATTATATTTCTATAAATAAAAAAATCTTTCATACTCATAAACACTTTACATATGCTTATAAGGACGAAAGATTAACATTCCGTGATACCACCTTATTTGCAGTTAGATACCTAACTGCCACTCATTTTTCAGGTCAGCTTCAAATAACTAGATACAAATATCCACTATAACCCTAACCAAATACCGCTGGTAGACGTCCTCGTTTACTAGACAAAAGTCTTTCTACTTGGAAACTCCGGAGTGATTATTATATATTTATATTAACACCAACTTTCACCATCTGTTGGCTCTCTGAAGTTAATAGGTCAAATATTTTTCTCTCCATCTTAGTTTTATTTTATTAATAATTTAACTTGTAAAAAAGTATATTCTTTTTATTAAAAAATGTCAATATAAAATCAATAAAATTTTCTCAATTGTTTAACTAAAAATACAGCTAAAATAGCAGGAATTATCTGACCTACCAAAAGACTACATACTAAAACCATATATTTTATATGAAGAAGATATGATAGCCATATAGGTACTCCAAATCCCGGTATAATAATAATAGGTAAGGTAATAAGCCAATCATTAAATTTATACTTGCTTATTAAATACACTAAAAGTGAAGTTATTATGCCTACAATTGCCCCTCCCATCATATCAGGAAGTCCAAGGCCTCCCATTAAAGTATTACTGATAAGATTACTCAATCCCATAGGCAAAATAAGAAATGGAAAAATAGCAGACAGACCATATAACGCTGTAGCTATTCTTATCTGAAATTGCATAAAAGCAAAGCTTTGAGTAAAATACATAACCACTACATATATTGCTATAACAACGCCAGAGATAGCAATTTTATTTATTTTTGACAGAGATTTTTTATTTCTGAAAATATCTTTCTTTTCATATTGCATTTACTTCTCTCCTTTATATTTTATTGGGTCTTTATAGCCAGCCTCTTTAAAAGCTTCTAATCTTAACCTACAACTATCACAAATACCACAGGCAAATTCTTCTCCATTGTAGCATGTCCATGTTTTTTCATATTTCACTCCCAAATCCATACCTATTTTAATCTCCTCTGATTTTGTTTTATACAGAAATGGAGCATGTATTTTTATATATTTTTTATGCTCTACAGCACACACAGTTCCTAAATTTATTGTTTTTTCCATGGAATCAATAAATTCATGTCTACAATCTACATATCCTGAATAATCCACCTCACTTACTCCTATAAAAATATCATAGGCTCCTATTGTCTCTGCATAAGAAGCTGCATAAGATAAAAATATCATATTCCTTGCGGGTACATAGGTAACAGGTATTTTCTCACTTTCTTCATTAAATTCAGGTACCTTTATAGAGTTATCTGTAAGTGCAGAGCCTCCCCAAGCATTCATATTTGTAGTAACCAGGACAAAATCTGCTGCACCTGTGCCACTGGCAACATCTCTGGCACATTGAATTTCTTTCTTATGCCTCTGGCCATAATCAAAACTCATGGCATAAACTTCATACCCCTGACTTTTAGCCAAATATAAAACTGTAGTAGAGTCAAGTCCGCCAGACAGTAAAACCACTGCTTTTTTCATTTTAAATCCATCCTTTCAGCATAATAACAACAACCTATAGCCCCATTAAATTGAGGTTCTTTTAAAACTATTATTTTTTCATAATCATTTTTCAAATAGTTGTACATAGCTTGATTTTTAGCTACTCCACCGGCCAATACAAGACTTTGTCCCTTGAATCTATTTAAAAAAGGCTTAATTCTTTTGTAAAGTGAATAGTTAACCCCTGCACAAAGTCTTTCAATTGCAATTCCCTCTGCTACTTTTCCAATTAATTCTGATTCAGAAAAAACTGCACAGGTAGAATTTAATTCTATAGGATCTTTATAAAATTCACATAAATCCCCTAAAGAAATTTCCAGCATATTGGCCATATTTTCAAGATATCTTCCACTTGATGCTGCACATTTTTCATTAAGTTCCAAGTCTGTTATCAATCCCTTCTCCACTTTTACCACCTTAACATCCTGTCCTCCTATATCTAGAAGTATAAATTTTTTTAATTTTGTTTGAAAAATTGCTCCGTAAACATGGGCTTTTATCTCATTTATTGATTTAAATAATTTTAAATCTGTGTTATTCCTCCCGTAACCTGTTGAAACTGCAGAATCAACATGTTTAATATTTAACTTTTCAAGATTGACTATCATCTTACCATCATAACTGCAAAAATCCCTATAAAAAATCATAGTACTTATTTTATTTCTAAATACAATATGTTCATTTTCCATTATCACTATTTTTACTTCTCTGCTGCCTAAATCCATACCTAATCTTCTCAAAGCTTTTATTCCTCTTTTCCATTCATAATAATTAAATCCTGAAGCATATCCAAAAATGCCTCTAATCTTATTTTGGTTCTGGCATCTAAAAAATTAAGTTTGTCCCCTTCTATAGTTAATATAGGTATATTAATTTCATTTTTTATAACTATATCCTCAATTTGTCTATGACAAAATGCCTGGGTATAATGGATCAAAGCATCTATTTTTCTCTCTTTAATTTGCTTTTTTATTTCACTGAGTCTAAATTTTATATCATAGGGATATGTGTAATCATAATATTGTTCATAAATATTCTTCGCTTCCATAGCCCTTGAAAATGCAAATTCTCTCTGAACCTCATTATAAACAAAACGAGCATTAAATTTTTCAACATAATCATATATATCACAGGGCATAGGGGGTACCCCTATAAAACCAAGTCTCAATTTCTGGGTAAAGGGTTTTCTTTTTTTTATCTCTTCCAATTTATTTTTCATATCCTTTTCAAATTTATAGATATCACTGTTAAAATCACTAGCACTTACCTGATAAAGATGATTTTCAAAACCTGAAACCTTATTTTCTGTATAAGTCAATTCATCCAAACACTTGATAAGGTATCTTATTTTATTCACTTTCTGTCTGACTTTTTCAACTTCACTATAGGAAACATTAAAAATATTCATAAATTTGTCAATAGATGTTTTAATATCACAAATATCATGACTTTGCGGAAATGCAAATGAATGTATTTTTATGCCTTTCATATCCAGTATGGCTTCTAAAGCTTTTGTATTAGAACAATCCCCTTCAGTAACACCTACAATTTCACTGACGTTCTTGTCCATACATACTCCAAAAATTCCTTTTTGCCATGCACAACAGCTCTTTGGAAAGCCTTGTCTTTCCGCCATGTCAATGAATTTTTTGTAATCTTTTGAAGTAATAAAAATATTATTTAAGTCAACCACATTATATCCTGCAGCCATCAAAACTTCATAAGGAATAGTAGTAGTTATTCCTATAGTTTTATTTTTCATTTATCTCACCTTGTCTTCAATTTTAATAACATAAAAAAGGCAGAGACACCCCCTACCTTTTAATCACAAAATAAACTATACAAATTGTACAGATTCCCCTAGTTTTGTTTATAGACAGGATGGTCACGAACTGTCTTGTATATAATTTTCTACATAATTATATGCTATAATATACTTAAAATCAAGGGTTTTATGGTGAATATATATTTTCTATTTCTTATTAAATGCTAACAAATTCTATTAAAATTCATATTTTACGTTTGCAAATATGGATTTTACAATCAATAAATTTTGAAATGATATGCAGGAGTGAAAAATATAAAATTCAAATCCCCTAGCTAAAATAAAGCTAGGGGGTTCTATATTGTTATGTTACTTATTCTTTTGTATCATTATTTTCTACATTATTTTGTTTATCGCTTCCATACCATTCCATATATTCAAACATATGGAATGGCAGTAATGCTGCGAATATTAAATTAAGTATAGACCATACTATCAAATCTTTATATATAGTTCCTACATTAGCAATTCCAATTATAAAAGCTATTACATAAATAACTATTGCTGTAATAGTCATACCTTTATTTGACTTGAATATAATAGATATAATCCCAGCTATAAGCATACAAAATGCTAAAAATAATCCTGCTGATTCACTAATTTCCTTATTGCTGCTTAATGCATTTCCTATTCCAGCAGCACAGCTTTGAAAAGTTACAACTATAAATAATACAATACTAATAATACCCACTACTTTCTTTATGAAAATTCTCCTTAAATAGTTTATTATTTATATTGTAATAATATAATTACATTCCGTCCATATTTATACATAAAAGACTTATATCATCAAGGTACAAGCTCTCTTAAATGCTCCAATTTTTGAATAAATATAAAACATAATAAATTGGATATAATAATACTACTTCTATAAATGTTTTATTATATCACTCAATATGTTTTTACCATAATTCATAAAAGCTCTGGTGTTGCCAGGGCTTTTACTATAAAAATTTCTATTTTATTTAAAGAATACCTTATATTTTAATTAAAATCGTTTCCTATATATTATATGCAACCCAAAAATTTTGAATACACTATTAAATATAGTTGTTCCTCTTAATTTCTTAGCTGGCCTTTAGTCAGCGTCCATACTATAAAAATCATTTTAATCTGCTAATTTTATTCCTATCAGCTCTTTTATCAAAAACTGTTACATTAATTTGCCTCTCTTTGACAAATATTTTACTCGTATTAACTGTCACTTTAGTGCAAAACAACAATATAGAATAATATTGAATTTTTCCATTTTTATCCTTCATATAATAATTCAACTCATATATAATTCTAAAATTTACATTGACAATAATTTTATTATATATTGTAATAAGAAAGCTTATACTAGGCATTTAATACTAAATTCATCTAATGTTAAGCAATAATTACAGATATCTAAATTCATAATCATTTATTTATGAATTCCTCTTCTTTACGATCTCAATTTTATTTTTACAAAACGTATTAATAATATTTTTGTTGGTCCTACGACATAGCTTCCATGTGATAATAAAAGTAAAGCCTACCAGAGATTTTTCTGGTAGGCTTAAAATAAATTTACTGTCTGGAGTGTGAATCTGGATAAACCAAACTTACATTAGGTTGTAAAAATTACTTTAGGAATGTTGACCTCATAAGTATATGATATACCATTTTACAGTATATGTAAATGAATTTCGAATATAAATCTCTCTTTTGTTTCAAATATAATGAATTTGGATATAATAATTAATATTATCTCTTTAATATCGTTTCAATATGTTTTAATCAATAAAAGCTCCGGTATTTGCCAGGGCTTTTATTATTTTAGATTGTAAAGAATAATAAACTTAAGAAATTAATCTTATAAATATATAATACATCACTTTACAATATGTGTAAATACATTTTAAATATAAAGCTCTCTTTTGTTTTAGATGTAGTGAATTGGATATAAAAAATACACAGAGATACCCTAGCTATAAATGAGCAAACAAGTTAACATTTATTTACAGATAAAATCAATAGTTTCAACAACCATTTCATTAATGATACTACTTAGTGTACTGATATTTTTGTAACTGTTTTAAAAGTTTTTACATAACATGAATTGAAGTATTCAATATGGAGGATATGATGTATTTTTATGAATATAACTGTCCCTTTGTAAACTATGATTGTTGTGGATATAGAGGTGATATAAATATGCATGTAAGAAGGGCTATAGCTCATATAACGGGAGGACCTTTAGCTCCTGATATAAAAGGTACTGTTACATTTACTCAGGTACACGGAGGAACTGAGGTTTCTGTGAAAGTTAATGGGTTACCCTCTTATAGGCCTGCTATGAATGGAAACCCTCAAATTGGACCACATGGATTTCACCTACACCAAAATGGTACATGTGCTGTAGGTGATCCTTCAAACCCATTCATATCTGCTGGAGAGCATTGGAATCCAACTAGCCAGCCTCATGGCAACCATGCAGGAGACTTTCCTGTTCTCTTTTCTAATAATGGTTATTCTAGAATGACTTTTTTTACAGATAAATTTAATGTTGCCCAGATTATTGGAAAATCTGTGATCATACACGAAAGTCCAGATGATTATAGAACTCAACCTTCTGGAGCATCTGGTAACAGATTAGCCTGTGGTGTTATTAAGGCTGTAATGTAATTAAAGGAATGTTTAAGAGGGCTATTTTCTTTATGTAAAAAATTTGCATATGAATTATTTCTTCTTTCAATACATCATCTTGTTAACTTACTTATATTTTTGAATCATTTGTTCTTATAAAAGATAAAAAAATAAGTGGCCCTATTAAGGCCACTAAAGTTAATTCTGTGATGTTTTCCTTTATCAACATCATAACTGTTATAGGTTTTTGTAAGACCTATACCTGCTATCTGAATTAAATCATCAATATTATATGACCTGACCATCTATCTGCCATTTTGTAGAGAAAGTTTTTGAATTGGATAAATACTTCACTGCAAGTCATTTCCTTTGTGATGCCATTACTTAGTTTGTTTAGTTTTTTACATTCCATAATTACAAACCAACCATTAAAGATCCATATAAAATAAAACCTTGTCTAATTTTTTCGTAGCTCTACAATAATCACACTCTTCGCACCTTACGGGTTCCTCCTTACCTTTCCAAACTGCTTTTATATGGTCAATTAGCATTTCAACTTCTAACAGCTTGTCTCTTATAAAATCTGTTCCTAAGAATATCACTGCTTTATCTGGAATGTCTTCTCTCGAAACAGCTATGATATGTGGTTGAAAATAGTCCTCTGCTTTACGATTTATCCTATCTATTTTACAGTAAACAGCCATCTGTAATAAATAATCATAATGTATTATAAAGTTTTCATTGCCACTGAATTTGGAATGTATGTTTCTTATGGTCTTAATATCTACAATGGCTTTCCTATCTGGATTATATATATCAAACATAACTTTCCATGGCACTCCAAATAATTCTGCTGTCTGTATAACCTCTTTTTGTCCTTCTCTAGCTTCTTGTACCAGCTTGTCATCCTTTAAAGTAGTAATCATTTTATCTGCAATTTGAAATGGAGCCTTTAACTGCCCTTTGGTAGCCCCTCTAGTAGAATACATTTCTGGATGATCTTTTTTAAATTCCTCTAATGTTCCCTCACTCCATGCATGAACATAACTGCCTAGGAGAATTGCATCTTTATTCTCCTCTTCCCATTCTCCGTTAAGTTTAGCCATTGTCTTTGCTTCACATTTTATAAAGGATTTAAACAAACTAACTGACATATACTCTTTGTCAGTTTCAAGTGCAAAATAATTTTCCTTCGTTACTGTCATTGTTTATTCACTCTCCTTAAAAGCATATTCCCTATTATCTTCCTTAGCCTCTGTCTCTGTGTCAGCTTCAACTGTTTTATCCTCATCAATACTGCCCTTATCAAAATTTGAAACCTCTTTATTAGGTTCATGTTCGAACTGAAAATCAGAAGCTTCATCGTAAGTCTTTTTGCTTTCAATGCTGTTAAAATCCAATTCTATGAACTTACAAAGCCTTCTTAAAACTGTCTTTTTGTACATCTCTCCTGGAGTTTTAACCCATGCAGGACTATTTTTAGCCTTTGAAAAATTGTTCCGTATATCTTCAATTTCTTGTTTTGTCATGGTTTCATATATCATGCTGCCATCTTGAAATAAACATACTGCAAAAGCACCAATTATTTCATCATTATTAAACGGTAATGGTTTGAAATTTACAGTCTGATGACCGTTAACAATACTTTCTTGGAATTCGTCACCTTTGCGAACAACTTTTGCATAAATATCCTTTATAGGATTAATACTGTATTTTTTAGCAAGTTTGATTTCTCCCTTATAATCTGTTTGAAATTGCAGATTGCCGTTATAAGGTATTGCATAACACTCTCTATTAAAGAAATCCAAACCTAGAAATGCACCTTTTAGCATTGTCCTTGCCACACTTATAGGCTGGCATTTATCTATATCCTTAGTATCCTGCAAAACCGTCATACAATTTTGTAAGAATCGTGATTTGTTAAAATCCTTCGGTAATGCTTCTTTTTTTGTTTCCAGTAATTTATTTAACGCTTTGTGGCTTTCACTCAATACCATCATTTTTTTATCTGGCATTATTTGTCCTCCTCAAAAATAAATTTAAATCTATAATCTCTACCTTATAAAAAATTTTTTATATACTACTTAGGATTATCCGTATCATAAATTTTATACTCTGTAATATTCAATATTTTCGGTTGGTTATCAATACCAATTTTTATATTTTAAAAAATTAATTATTCGTCTTCTTCAACTCCTTCTTTTTCTACTTCATGGCTCTCTGTATTAAATTTCAATTTTATACTTAACTCTTTCATTTTCATTCCCTCCATTTGATTTTTCCCCTATTGTGAAATAGATACATATGTTATATATTTTGAATCTAATTTTTGAATCTTTAAAAGTTTTAAAGGGGGTGGTACATATGTGAGGCGCTATATGTTTTTTTAACTAAACAGCAGAACATAAGTTCTGTTTGAAAGGGTGAATTTGCAAGGAAAGAAAGTATTGTTAAAAGGGGAGATTCTTACTCTATCGTTATTGACATAGGTAGAGATGCTTTTGGCAAGAGAAAACAAAGATGGTTTAGTGGTTTTAAAAGTAAAAAAGAAGCTGAAAAACAGCTACCAAGGTTATTAATAAAACTAGAGGATAACGAATTAATAGACAATAATAATATTACACTAGGAAATTTTTTAGATGATTGGTTAAAAAGTAAAATTCATAAGGATAATTTATCTCCCACTACTGTGAATGGATATGAAAATATTATATTTAAACACATAATACCCACTATTGGAAGATTAAAATTGCAGGATATCAAACCATATAATTTACAAAAGTATTTTGATATTAAAAACGAAATATTATCATCAAGAACATTATCAAATCATAAAAGGGTTTTGAGCTCCGCCCTTATATATGCTTTAGATATGGGGTTGATAGAAAAAAATCCTCTGACTAGAGTGAAGCTACCTCGTCAGAAAAAAGAAGAAACTAAAATCTTGAACATACAAGAATGTAATTTACTATTACAAAAAGTTGAAAATAATTTAACTTCGAAAATGCCTGTCATGCTTGCATTGCCTTTAGGATTGCGTAGGGATGAAACTTTAGGTCTTAGTTGGGATGCCGTAGACCTAGAAAATAAAACTATAAGCATTATTCAAAATTTAGAATATGTAAATGGTAAATACTATTTTAAAGAACCTAAAACTTTAAGCAGTAGAAATACTTGGGGCACAGAAAAAAATCTAGTATGTACTAGAAAAAAGGATGGCAATCCAATAACACCTCATGTTTTGTGAGATATGTTTAATAAATTTTAAAAACTAATGACCTTCCTCACATAACATTCCACGACCTTAGACACACAAACGCAAGTTTAATGTTAGCTTCTGGAGTTAGTAGTAAAGTTGCTGGTAATAGACTTGGGCATAGTAAAGTTTCAATAACTTTAGATTTATATTCTCATGTTTTAGAATCTGTAGACAGAGAAACAGCTGAAAAAATAGACATGCTAATTAAAAATAACACTAATACCATGAAGGTACTAAAAAGATAAAAGTTGCAAGTTGGATTTATAAACTTGCAAAACATGTTTTCTCCCAATATTATCCAATTAAAATTTATGTTAGCAAATACGTTAGCAAATCACTTTTTCATTTTTGGAACCGTTGATATAACTGAATTTAGCCCCCTATAGATAGGATGGTCACGAACTGTCTTGTATATAATTTTCTGCATTATTATATGCTATAATATACTTAAAATCAAGGGTTTTGTAGTAAATATATATTTTCTATTTCTTGTTAAATGCTAACAAATTCTATATATAATAAATCACTCTCTTTTAGTCCATAATATTTCAATCACTTTGTACCACCTACTTGTATATCCTAGAATTAATAGCATATTTTTATATAGCTACTATTATTTATGAAAGGTGGTTGTATTATGTCTTCCAAAAATGATAAAATCATAAATTCCGTACTCAACTCTTATGATTTTGAAAGAGTATCCGACTTAACTAAAGAACAATTTGCTGAAATCCTCTCAAAAATATTTAATGACTCTCTAACAGATAAGGACCTTACTCGGAAATCATCAGAATCAGATCATCATCATAGACATAGACATAGGCATTAGTCAGATATAAGGCATCAGATACTAATAGAACAAATTGCTATTTCAATATTTCAGAAAAATCTAAGTACTTTAAAAATTAATTTATATTATCGGATATAGGGTTCTTAATAAACTGATTAAGTTTTAATTCTATAATTTCGTATTCTTCATATACCCTATATCCTTTCTAATGAAATCTTTTTTAACACTAACTTTCCAGTTAGTTCTTACGCTCTAATTAGTTTATATTTTAACCTGCCGTATTCTTCTAGCTTTGACGTGAAGAATACCATCTCCCAATGATTTTGTCTTAAATGCTTAAAGAAACTGTTTAACAAAAAACACCACCATCCTTAAACCTATCCCCCTACATCATATAATTATACCAAAAATAAGCACCCTAAATGACAGGTACTTATTTTAAACAACATTATTTTTAAGGAGCTAATTTAATAATATACTAACCTCTGGCAGTTGCATTTGAATTTATAGTGCCCTGCAACTACAGACACCAGTCTGGTAATTACCATTACTTTTCTTATATATGTAAACACACATTAATTTCTATTTCCTCTAAGGTTATCTCCTTAGGACACTTATTATTATATGTAGTATTTGTTACAACTTAATGGCATAATAATTAACTATTTGTAACAAATTTCATTATTGTATGAACAGAATAAAAATAAGCACTGATTTAATAGTGCTTATTTCTCACATTATATGACTAATTTATAAGATATCAAAATTAGTATCACCCTACACATGACTGGTTAGCCATAACCACATACTTCCAATTAAACATCCGTCATAATCCTCTGTAATTTTAGAAATAAATAGCTTATCTCCACCGTCCATAAAATTTTCTAATTCTCGTTTTATTTCTGGGATCGGTAACTCTGAATCCAAAAACCAGGTGGATTCTAAAGGACGCTGCCACTCACCCAATGACTTAATTTTTTCATAAAGGTAATTATAATCTTTATCTTCTTTACGAAGCTCATATGTTATTAAATAAACCAAAGTTGTCACCTCCTTAAAATTATAATTCTACAAAATATTATCTAATCCTCTGGAAAAATATATAATTAACACCACGTTAATTCTTATAAAATAAAAAATAAGCCCCTTAAATAAAGGGTACTTACTTTTAATATTATTTCAAAGAAGACAATTATAGCCTTACTATATATATTATATCCCTAGCGATTGCATTCAGGATATCAGCACTACTGCACCCCTAGATAAGTCTTCTAAGGTTCAGCAGCTTCAATGTTCTAGCTCCTTATATGATTAACCATAGGAACTAATTTTATACTTTGAATTTTACAACTAAATCTTTTAAGCTATCAGCACTTTGTTTTACATGATCTGACTCATTCTGAATTTTATTTCCTTTATCCCTTATTTTTAAAATCTGCTGTACAATGTGATTAGTCCCTTCAGAACCAGAATTATTTGCTTTTGAAACTTCATTTATTGCTTCAGATACTGATTTTATAGACGCAAGAAGCTGTTCAGAAGTGGTACTTAAGTCTGTTGCCCATTCATTAATATATACTGCATCTTTATCATAGTTTTCACCTATGCTCACAGATTCTTTATAACTATTCATTACTTTTGTCTCAATATATTCTAGAGTACTATTTGAAATAGCTGCAAGGTTATCTACTGCTTTAAATATGCCATCTAATGTATTTTGTATTTTACTTACAGTATTTTTAGAGTCCTCAGCTAATTTTTGTATTTCCCCTGCCACTACAGAAAAACCTTTTCCCGCATCTCCTGCTCTAGCAGCTTCTATTGAAGCATTTAAAGCTAGAAGATTTGTATGAGAAGATATATTTAAAATAGCATCTGATAAAATCTTTATTTTCTCTACTTCTTTGATTTTTTTCAAAGCTTCGTCCATAGTTTTTCTAATATCTGTACGAGTTTTATCTGCATCAGCTTGGAGTTCTACAGAACTATTTTTTAGTTCAATCGCTTTATTGCTAATTTCGTTAGCTGACATAGCCCCTTGTTCAGCTTTTTCTGCAATAACTTCTATTGACTTTTCAATTTCAGCAGAGATTGCAGTTATTTCTTCTGCTGAAGAAGCCGTTTCCTCTATCCCAGCAGATAACTGTTGTATGGTTTGGGAAGTATCTTCTATGTCATATGTAAAATTTTCTATATTTCTATTGGATTCAATTACTACCTTATTCATATTATCAGTTTCACAAATAATCTTCTTTATTATACTATGAATATTTTCAATAAATAAATTAAAATAGTTTGACATTTCTCCAATCTCATCTTCTGAAGATATGACAACTCGCTTTGTTAAATCTCCCTGTCCCTCGGCAATATCTTTTAACATAGCAGTAATATTACTTACTCTTTTTATAACTAGAGATCTAAAAATGAAAATGACACCTAGAATCATTATCAATACCAGAGGGATTATTAAACCTATTTGATTAATAGACAGCTTCTTTATCAATTGTTCTACAATATCAGATTTTTCACCAATAAAAATCATTCCAGAATTTTTCCCACTTACACCAGCAATAGGCATATACATTGTATAATATTTTGAGCCATTTATAATTGATTGTTCATGATAATTTTTTCCATTTTTTAATACAGTATTTATAATATCTTCATTCCCTAGTTTTGACCCATCTATAGATTTTCCATTTCTATCTTTAATTGTAGTAGCAATCCTTTCATTACCTGAAAAAATAGAAATATCACAATTAAATATTTTCTTTTGATTATTGACAAACTCGTCCTTTGAAAGAACATATCCTAAAGACACAGCTCCAATAATATCTCCATTGTCATCTTTCAATGGTATACCAGCACGTATTGAATATTTCACCAGTGAACCTTCTTCAATTCCTACAGAATTTTCACCTTTTAGGGCTTTTTGAATATTAACTTGGGATGCAATACTATCTCCGTATTTATCCGGCTCATGGGCACGTATAAATACATTGCCGCTGACATCAGTCATAACTAAATAATCGATTCCAAAAGACGCCAATGCCAGCTTGCCTACTTCCAATGCTCCTTTTTTATCATTATTTTTAAATGCACTCACAAGTCTTGGGGAATTTTCAAACCATTTAGTTGCCTTTAAAGCCTTCTGCTTTAAATCTTCTATATTATTATTAAGTATAACCGACTTACTTTTTATATCATTCTGAATATCCTGACTGATGATATTTTTAACAGTAACACTTATAATTACAAAAAACATAATACTACAAATTATACCGAAACTTATCATTAACAAAGATATCTTACTTGATATACTATTAATTTTCACAGTAAACCCCCTCCAAAAAATCAATTCTATATTTTACATATTCTAATATTCCTCCGAGTTCTGCTAAGATATGTTTTACTTCCCCCCTCCCTCATTCTTTTCCAGTATATTTAAAAAAATAATAAAACATCCTATAAATGGTAATATGTGTTTTCACACTTAATATATGTCTGACCTTTACAATATCACCAATATCTAATCATTGAGAGCTATTTAATAACTCTTTCGTCTTTTTTCCCTTTCTATAAAGTATTTTTTACAAATTTCATCATATTATTTTAAATACCGTGTAATAACTTTATTTTATCAGAATTTTATAGTCAACAGACTATTAAAAACCCAAAAAAATTTAAAGAGCTGTCTTTTAAATGATTTACTTATATCTCTAATATAGCTTTTCAATATAAAAAGTATTTATTCAGTATATAATTTTCCACTATATTTTCATTTTCTTAATATTAGTTGTCCACATTATCAACAACACACTGTTGATAACTGTTTCAAAAAGCAAAAATAAGTACTTGAAAAATCAAATACTTATTTTTTAAATATAGATGGCCATAAAATGATTGATATCTTTTTAATATAAATTTAAACAATTAAGTATATTTATACATTTTTCATTTTATCATATTTTAAAATTCTTGTAAAGTAGTATGAAGTGACTCTTCTTCCACCTTTCGTCCCATTTAATACACCAGCAAAGTTTCATCTAAATTCCATTAGTAGACGAAGTTCTGAAATATAAACTCTTACTACAAAGGCGAATAATATAAAAACCTCTGCCACAGCACTTCCATGATTATACATAAAATTTCTGCTTTAAAAAAGCCTGTAGTATTATACTGTTATTCTTGGAATAAACTATTTATACAATCACCTAAAAAATTATTAATTGTGTTCAATTCTTCTTTATTATATCTATTCAACATATTTATAAGTTTTCTATTCTCTATCTCATGAAGCTCCTTATGTATCTGAAAAACTGTTTTTCCCTTAGATGTTAGGGTATAATAAATTTCTTTTTTATTATCCTCTAAACGATTTCCCTTTATAAAACCCTTTTTTATTAATTTAGCAGCTATTTTAGATATTGCTCCCTTGGTCATATCTAATTCCTTTGATATAAAAGTTGCATTAGGCAGCTGATTTTTTCCTATACAATCTATAACATGAAATTCAGAAAGCATTAAATTTTTATTAAGTATATCTTCATAATGGTATTTAATTAATAATTCTTTTAAAGACTTCTCATGTATCTCAGCAAAATTAGTTATATAATCCCATAGATTTGTCATTCTATTTAATATCAACTTTATTTGTATTTTTTCATTATCTATTTCCATAATTAAAAACTCCTTCAAAATTATTATCCTAGGAAATAATTATATCATAGTATTAATAATAATCCTATATAAATATTTTAAAAAATAGTTTACAAGGAAATAATATTGTGTTATTATATTATTATTTTCTGGGAAAATAAAATTTTATGGAGGAGTTTAAAATGAAAATTGATTTAAGCTTTAAAATAGAAAAAAAGATACTAGATACTATGTTAGCCTCAATAGGTTAAATAAATTCAGGCTTAGAAAAAGCAGGCCATATAGGAACACATTTTGACATTATGGACAAGGAATTTTCCATAGAAAATATCCTTACTAAAGGAAAGATATTTGATATAAGTAATATAAAAGCTTCAGAAGTAAATGTAGAAGATCTAGATTTAAGCAGCATACAGCAAAATGATTTTGTAATATTTCATTCAGGAATACTAAAAAAGTATGGATATGGTACAAAAGAATACTTTTCCACATATATAGAACTATCTGATAAATTGATTGATTACCTCATTGACAAAAAAGTAAGCTTTATAGGAGTAGACATGGCTGGAATTAAAAAACCTGAAAATCATCCTAGGGCAGATCAATATTGTGCAGATAGCGGAATATTCATTATTGAAAATTTAAGCAATCTAGACCTATTATTAGGAGAAATGACCTCTAATTTCTTTACAGTATATACTTTCCCTGTAAATATGAGCGGGTTTTCCGGACTTCCTTGCCGGGTAATAGCAGAAGTATAGTAAAGATATCTGAAATTTCTGTAGACAAAAGCCATGCACATAGAGAAAAATTTATTTTCCTTTACACATGGCTTTTTTATCTACTATATAGAAAATAACAAAATCTGAACTTTATCCCACTTACCCACAGAATTTACTCTTACATTTGTCTAATAAATATTCTATTAGCTCATCATAATTAAGAGGTTTACTGTATAAATATCCTTGATATCTATGACATCCAAGTTCATAAAGTATATCTCGCTGCTCTTCTTCTTCCACATATTCCGCTATTACTGAATAATTTAATGATTTCCCCAAGGATACAATAGACTGAATAATATCCCTGCAATTATTATTATATAAAATTTCCCGAACTAAAGAACCATCCAGCTTTATAGTATCAAATTCATATTCTTTAAGATACATCAAAGAGCTATGTCCTATACCAAAATCATCCATGGCCAATCTTACTCCCAATTTCTTCATAGCCATGATTCTATCCCTAATATCTTTACTACTCCTCAATGCAATTTGCTCTGTTATTTCAATTTCAAGTTTATCTTGTGCTATTTTATGCTTTTTAATACTTTTTTGAAGATTATTAACAAAATAATCGTTTTCTAATTGGGCTACAGACATATTTATAGATACTATGATATTTCGAAATCCAAGCTTATTCATTTTATTTAAATCACTACAGACTCTATTTAATATCCAATAGCTAAGTTTATCCATGAGATGCCCTTCTGATGCCAATGCAATAACTAAAGGAGGATAAATGTATCCATATATATCATGTTTCCACCTAAGCAGAGCTTCTACCCCAAAAATATCGCCTTTATAGTCCACTTGTGGTTGATAGAACAACATGACTTTATTATTTTTAAGAGCATACTCCAAATCAGCTGTTAAAAATCTTGATATATTTCCCGTATCATCATTTCTTGAAATCAACGTACTGACTATTCCCTTTTCTTCATTTTCTTTAAATACAGTACATACCCTTCTAAAACTATTTATCATTCTTATATAAGAAACACTTTCTGCCAACTTAACAAAAGGTATATAACACAAAATTCCAAGTGTTAAATTAAATATTTGCAGTATACTACCTTTTATAGAATTAGTTGCAACATATCCACTTAAAAGAATGGGAGTTGTCCATTCAACAGTAGTTATTGTATAGGGTACCAAACCTGAATATATGGCTAAATAAGAAGTTATAGTTAATATTATTGGTGTAAATAAAAATGGAATAAGATAAACTGGATTTAATACTATGGGAAGACCAAATACAATAAGTTCATTAATATTAAAAATTATAGGAATAGATGATAACCTTGCAAGTCTTCGATGGTTCTTATATTTTGATATGCAGGAATGGGCAAACTTAAGAAAACTAATGCTATAGAACCAATTAACAATAATGGAATCATATATGTAAGTCCTTTTCTCACTGAAACCAGCAGAGAACTGTTCCCTAAATCCTCATCGACTCTAGAAAATATACCCACTATTTTACTATAATTTATCATTAACTTATACCCCCTTGTGATTTGCCTCAACATCTATTACCAAAATCTACACAATATAATTCCAATTTTCTATATTATATACTGATTTCTTCTAGAAATAAACATTGTTTAGCTCATAAGTATTTTGGGGGTAGCAGTTATTTTACCTCAATAATTTAAAACTTCCAAGTTAACTAGCGAATTTATAATAATATCTGCAACCAACTTAAGTTTTGATTCATCTATAGTAGAAATTGTATCCTGTGAACCATTTATTTTTAATTTTTTATACTATTAGATGAGAAGCTAAGTACAGTTACTCCCATATCTTCTTTTGTATTATAGACCTCATTTTTATCTTCCTTATCTTGAGAATCTATTGTTGAAATCATAACTACATTATCATCTTTTATTGCTTGGTCTCTATCACCTAATTTAGATATGTCAATAGTATCCCCCATATTTTTAACTTCATCTTCTAAAGATTGACTCACTACTCCCGTTCCCCCATATATAACTGCACTTGTAATATTATTAGCTATATTACTATAATCAAAAGTTTCATTTACAAATACAGTAGCCATATTATTTTTAGCAGAGAGTACAGCCCCAGAGAGTGCATCAGAGAATATGCTATTACTTGCTATTGCTATGCCATTTATTTTATCTTCATTTTGATTTATGAGATTTGAGACCACCTCCTCTGGTGTATTGCCTCCAACTCTGGAAACATTTAAACCCAATTCTTTTAATTCAGAATCAACATCTGATGAGACTATACCACTTCCACCTATTATTTCTACATCTTTTACATCTAACTTTAATATTTCTAATTGAGTAGCTTGATTTAAGATATCTCCATCCGTGAATAAAATTGCTGCATTTTCTAAAGCTGCATAAGTTGCGGCAGCTAATGCATATTGAAACTGACTGCTTGTTGTTAGATATACCTTTGATAATTTAGATTTATTGTTTAATTCATCTGCTATTTTTATGGCTGTGTCATATCTTGTGGCTCCAGCTATCCTAGTGACAGCATATCCTTCTGATTTAAAAATATTTTCCTGTACTTGAGATACTGTCCCAGTTCCTCCTAATATATATATATTCTTAGCTTTTAATTTACTTATCTCATCACTAATTTCATCAGGAGTGCTAATTATATTGGTAAGTAATATAGGTGCATTTAAAGAATATGCCAGAGGTGTCCCTGCCAAAGCATCTGCAAAATCAACATCACTCTCAGCACCAACCAATACCACATTATCTGACTGCTTCCATCCATGCTCAGCTATTTTAGATGATGTATCAAACCTGTTAGTTCCTCCAATTCTTACTACATTTTGAATTCCATTAGAAATGGAATATGCATATACCCTATTAGATTTTAATAAAATTGATGAAGACGTAGACAAGGACACAATTAAAACCAAAGCTAATAATTTTTTATTTTTCATAAAATTTATCATTCCCTTCACTGTGCCAAAGGCACAAAAATTAATAACAATGCATCAACTACTTCAATTCAAATTTAAAATTACCCTTTGCTCCTTCTCCCACACTTTCAATATATACTCCTTTAGATGTATATGGAATATTTACAGTTTCACCTTCAGGATTCTCTTTTTCAAAGAGTTTTTTTCCATCATAATAGACTCTTACAGTCAATTTTTCACTTACAATATTTGAATTGAGCTTTATAGTATAAGGCTCTGTACTGTAAGCTATCTCTCTTATATCAACTCCACTAAATGGATTGAATTCTGCATAAAATGAATTATCTTCAGTGTTATCATTCCAATATTTTTCATCTCCGGTCCATCCCTGGCAGGTTATAAATCTGGGATAATCTAATTCTCCTAATTGTTTACATTTCACATTGCAATCTGGAAGAGCTTTCTGCAAATCATCAACAACTGATTTGGTAACATCATTAAATGAAATATTTAGATTATGAAGATCTTTAAAATCCTTTAATATAGAAATATCTTTTATATGGTTATATCCATCCCTCGAACCACCACTTAAATTAATTTCTTTAAGCTGATTCAAGTCTTTAATAGGGTTTAAATCCGTAATTTCATTAGAATATAAATTCAATACCCTTAAATTTTTCATATTTTTTAATGGAGTTAAATCTTCTATTCCATCCGATGACAAATCCAGCCTTTCCAGGTTCACTAAATTTTTCAAGGAAGATATGTCTTTATTCAATATAAAATAATTTCTTGAAAGGTTTAGATAGTGGAGTTTTGTTAGATCTTTTAAAGGTGATATATCAACTGCGTAACTAAATGTTAAATTTAAACTCTTCAAGTTGGTTAAATTCTCAATGCCATCTAAAGATTTAAGTTCTTTTTCTTTATATGATAGGTTGAGTTCATCTATCTTTAATACATCGCTTTTTAATATATCTCCCTCCGGTTTATTCATTTTCTCTCTTAAGGCCTTTTCCAAAGTTTTATTTGTAAATGTGATCTTATGGTTATCTAGGGCACTTAATTTTAAACTAGATGACGTCAATCCAACTATTCCCACACCTATAATAACTATACTCCCAAATAATATGCCTTTCCATGATGTTTTTTTATGTTTTGATATCATAATAATTCTCTTTTTTATTTCAGATTTGCTACTAACTATTGAGGTAGTACCAATTAAAATCTGTGATTCATTAGTTAGCTGTATCAATTTTATAATTGCACTTCCATACTTTATATTTTCCCCATGTTCTAAATACTTCAGGGCACAGTTATCACATGCAATTTCACGATCCTGCCTCATCTTATAAAATCCATACCATATCACAGGATTATACCAGTATATAATATTCAGTATTATCAATATCCAATTTACTAAAGTATCTTTTCTTTTAAAATGAGAAACCTCATGTAATAAAATATACTTAAATTCATCTTCTGAAATACTTTCCAAAATCTTTATAGGTATAAAAATTGAAGGCTTGATAACCCCATATATACACGGATTGTTTATTTTATAGGTATATACTAAATTTACTTTTTTTTAATACCCATTATGTCTAAACAATCATCTAAAATTTTATTAATATTAGATGATTGCTGGTAAGTAGATAATTTTTTAATAAGCCTAATCTTTATAGTTCCATATAATATAAATATACTCATGATCATAATGCCTAGAATCCATATACATATAAATATAAATTTATAATCATTTTTTTATCTGATTCAGGTATACTATTTGGGTTTATAGTATTTTTAGGTTTTTCTGTAGTTCCAGTGTTTTTTATAAGCTCTACCTGTTTAATATCTGATATGGTAAAGTTATTTTTATTAATTTTAAAAACAGGATTTAACCCAGTAGTCCTTATATCCACTACAGAATTAAATATGTTAAATATGCTGAAATTGCTCTCGGGGCCATAAGGGATGATAAGTTTTATTACTAACAGAAACCATATAAAGTAGTGAAATTTGACATTAAGTCTTTCTCTTAAAATTAATTTTATTAAAAGTATAAATACAACTAAAAAGCTTCCCTGCAGTGACATTAAAAATAGTATTTTTACTATATCCACCATATGCAAACCTCATCATCATTTATTTATGGGCATTATTTAAAATTTTTTTCAATTCTTCAATATCTTTTTCTGACAGGTTCTTAGTTTTTATAAAGTTCATTAACATCAAATTCAAGGATCCATTAAATATTTTATTTAAAAAAGACTTACTCTCTGAAATTTTGTACTCCTCTTCATTAATCAAGTTATAATAGTAGTATTCTTTTCCTTCCTTCTGAAAATCAATAGCCCCTTTATTAAGTAATCTATTTATTAATGTTTTTATGGTATTAGGTTTCCATTCAGTTTTACCTTTAAGTTTTTCAATAATTTTATTTGCTGTTATATTAGGGCTTTTCCATATTATTTTCATAATTTCTAGTTCCGCATCAGAGATTGCAACTACTTTCCTCAAAAACATTCTCCTTTCTGTTTACAAGTGTAATTTATAATTTAATATTACGCCTGTAAACAACACAAGTCAATAACTATATATCAAACAACATAGGATTTCCACATTAAATTATAGTATTTGTATATGGGATTATTAGTTATAGAATACATGGCATCTACAAGTTCTATATGACTTGCATGGTATTGTATATTCATGTTAGGATACTGATCCTTTTTTGTAATATATGCTGCATCATAAGCTGTCATACAGCCTAAATCGTATTTATGTATAACTTTTAGAAGTGTATCATTACAATTAACAAACATCTTATGAGCATCTCCTTTATATATACTATCTTTAGTTTGAGATAAATCATAAATACCTATAATAGTAAATATAAAGCCATTTAAAGTATATGATTTTGGTGTAGTAATGTATTCTTGAAAAAATACATTATCGGTTCCATCTAAATCCTCACTAGTATCCTTGGTGCCACCTTCATTTACTGGTATACACATAAACATATAAGCTTTATCTGCTGCATCTAAATATTTATTATCACCTGTTACCTGATATGCTCGTACAAAGGCACTTATAGCTTGTCCTTGGGCTAATGATGATACCCAGCCTGGTTTGTAGATATCATTGTTTATATAATGCTTGAAACTAAAATCAAGTCTCATAGCACCGGAAGGACTCTGCAGGGATAATAATTTATCAATTGAATCTATAAACTGTTTCTTTGTACCAGTTCCATTTTTATATCTGCCAAATGCAGTTAAGGAAAACTGTGCTATTGTTACAGGATTATAATGAAAACTTCCATCTCCCCCATTATAATCACTATATTTAACCATAGGTAAGCCATTTTCATCAAGATGAGTAAACTCACTTTCATGATAACAGGTTTCTTTACTGGCATTAAAATAATCCCCTGTAGTTATGTAATCAACCCTATCTAAAAATACATAGCCTGTTCTTTTAAATTCATTACTCTTAGCCTTGCTATCTTCTAAGTATTTAATTGGTTCAATTGGTTCTAATGCTTGTCCGTGCTGTGATAATATAAGATATGCCTGTGCTTTCAATTTCAAAGATTTACTTGATGAAGGGTTATTTATAACAGCCTCATATCCTTCAATAGCTTCTTTATAGCCTCCTACTGAATGTTTATATTTAGAGTAATTTAATATAGTTTCCGGATCATTATTAATTGATGTATAAACATTTATAGCAGATGGTAATCTGCTATTTTTAAAATATACATTTATAATAGTTAATATTATTACAGTAAGTATTACTATTATAATTCTATTATTAATTTTATTATTTTTCATTAACATCACCTCTTTTTTAACTACATTTTAAATTAAACTTTAACTATCTATAGAAAATTCTATCTTAAGACAATAAAATTATTTACATTACCATTATTCATTTTATAAACCTGTGAAATGCTCTTATTGGTTAGATTATTCGCATTATATTCCTATAAAAATAATACTGCAATGCAAAAAGCATGAAATAACTTATTTCATACATAAAAATCATTCTAATCCTCTTCACCAACTTTTCATGTCAAAAAAACACTGTTTCATGCTTTTTGTATTTACATTTTATATGGAACCTATTAGAATTATGATGTGAATTCATGCCCATGGGAGGTTAACTATGTTAAATAAACCACTTTTAAAAAAAGTATTTTCATTAGAAAATATCCTATTTATATTTATTTTACAATTATTAATTATTGTTTTATGCGTAAGTTGTAAGAACAAAACAGGTTACGACTTTTCAGATTGGCCTTATACCATTCGGGAGATTTATGGCTCTAAAATATTCGTACACAATCCTGTAGATGGATTATTGATTGATGTCAAGGAAAAAAAGATAACAAAACTTTTTGACTCCGAAAAAGTAGATGCCACCAGAGTGCAGGGAAGTACCCTTTCCAACATCACCATTAGTCCAGATTGTAAAAATATTATCTTTAACTTTGATGGAGGAGATGAGGATTTAATTGATAAAAATAAAGATGAAGATCAATTAAAAATATATAATATACAGTCTAAAAAGTTAAAAACTCTTGTTGAAAAAGGTGGATACAATGCAGTGGGCTGCTGGTCAAAGGATAGTAGTAAATATATATTTAGCAGTAATAGATTGGATAGTATATACATATATGATATAAAAAGTACCAAGAGTAAAGAAATAAAAAGGCCTAATGGAAAGTTTAAGCGCAATTGTAATATTGTATATATTAAAGACAATTATATTCTTTGTGTCATTGACAATAGTTTATATCAGTATTCAGATAATAGCTGGAATAAAGTGCTAGATGACTGGGATGGATACATCTACAGCAATAGTGCAGATAACTGTTATTTAATAGATAAAAATCAAGTTTCAAAATTGGTACCAAAAACAAGACAAGTTAACAAAGTATACTCAATACCAGCGAATTCAAATGCTATTCTAGTATTTGGTGCTACAGATATGTTCGCCTTTCTAAAGGACAATGAAATTCATGTATTTGATACATTAACCAATAAAGAAATTCTATTTAAGGTACAAGATAAATTAGAAGATTTTCCAATATATTATATTTCTCCAAACAAAGATAGAATTCTTATGAGGTCTTATAATGATGATAAAATTACAGTAGCTACTATAGGTAGTTCTGAAATTTATAAATATGATACACGTAAAAAACCTTCCCATTATCCTGCTGGCTGGTATGATAATGATTCTTTTATTTTAATAAATGGAGAAAATGTAAAGAAGCCAAAGGTAGTAAATATAAAAACACAAGAGGAAAAAAACTTAATCGGTTGGTAATATCAGTGATTTGTGGCTTTAGATGGAGTTTTGCTCATAAGCAAAGTATAATAGAAAATCCTTATAATAGGTCGTCATATAACCATGAATGGAATATATCTGAGAAAATAATAGTCTATTCAAAAATGCTTAACATATAGAATATATTTGTTAAGTGTTTTTTATTGTCAATTATAAAAAATTTAATTTCAATAAAAATTAAATGAACCATTTGATAGATATATACATCTAATTAGTGTAAAGCAAAAAAGTAGCGCTGCAGTTTGCAAGGAAAGGTAGGAAAGTCAATTGAATAAAGATACATTTATCGATAATGTTCTTAAGGCTAATTCCACTTTATATCATGTATCTAAATCAATTTTGACTCATGAGCAAGATTGTGAGGATGCCGTTCAGGGAGCAATTTTAAAAGCATATAACAAATTAGATACACTAAAGAATGAACAATATTTTAAAACATGGTTGATTAGAATACTCATAAATGAATGTTACAGTTTAAAGCGCAAAGAATATTCAAAAGTATCTTATGAAGAATACTTTGAGTCCGCAAAAGCCGATGATAAAAAGGATTATAGTGAATTGTATTTGGCTATTAAGAATTTACCAGAGCGCATTCGTATTACAGTTGTTCTTTATTATGTAGAGGGATATACGGTAGAAGAAATTAAACAGATCTTAAAAATACCTGCAGGAACTGTAAAAAGCAGATTAGCAAAAGGACGAAAATTATTAAAAATAAAGTTAGAGCATATGGAGGCAACATATGAATAATTATAATTGGAATAATGCCTTTCCAGATACACCTGAAAGTTTTAAAAATAAGGTAAGTGCAACATTAAACAGCTTACCGGATCAAAAGGAGAATGACGAAATGGAAAATAGAAAAATATCAATTAAGAAAAAAATTATTATTGCACTAGTGGCTGCTATGGTAGTAGGAACAACAGCATTTGCTACTGGAAAAATATTTTCTATAACTTCACATGGAAGTAACATACCAACCTATACTACTATGCCTACAGTAGAACAAGTAAAGGATGATTTTAAATTTGCTCCTAAATTAGTAAAGGAATTTGATAATGGATATACTTTTACAAGTGGATATACTGTAAATAATGAAGGAAATGATGAGAAAGGTAATTCTGTAGCAAAAACAAAATCACTTGATTTTACTTATACAAAAGGTAAGGATAAATTAAATCTTTCTATGGAAAATGGAATGTTAGGTGAAAGATCAAAGAAAGAGACTGTTATTGCTACTTCTAACGGTATAGATTTATATTATCATTCCTATGCTAATAAACTTGTACCAGCAGACTATAAATTAACAGGACAAGATAAGCAGGATGAATCCTCTGGTAAATATGTATTCAGCTATGGATCTGATAAGGTAGAAATCTCTCAAATTCAATGTTTAAATTGGATGCAAAATGGAATTAACTATTCTTTCTTAACAATTGATTCTAATATATCAAAAGATGAATTAGTTAAAATGGCACAGCAGATTATATCTACCAAATAAAAATGGCAGCACATATAGATCTAAAGTTTCAAAAGTCAGAATAAAATTTGTAAAAGATTGCTAGCTTATCACTATGAAGATAGGATGTCACCAACATGAAGTATGACATCAATTCATGTAAAAAACGGCCACATGTAGTATTTTATATTTCAGATAAAATACTACATATGGCTATTATTATATAAAAATAATATTTCATTTAAAAGCACTTGACATACATATTCTACATATGTAGAATATGTATTAAGGAGGTGCTTTACATTGTCAATTATGAAAATTCCTGAATCGGAACTGGAAGTCATGAAAGTTATCTGGGGTGGTGAAATTCCTATATCTTCAAAAGAAATTATTAAAATCTTAGAAGAAAAAAAGTGTTGGAAAAATACAACTATTTTAACACTGCTTTCACGTCTGGCAAAGAAAAAGTTCATAGCAGCGGCAAAGGGTAAAAAAATTACTTATTATACACCCATTGTAACAGAAAATGAATATTTAGGATTGGAAACAAGGGACTTCTTTAAAAAAGTCCATGGAAGTTCATTAAAAAGTTTTATTACCACACTTCATGATAATAATGATATTACAGAAGATGATTTAGATAAGTTAGACAAATGGATTAGAAATAGGTGATAGTATGATTGAGATATTCATGAAAAATCTTTTAAAAACCTCTTTAACAGGCAGCATAATAATTATACTCATTCTGATTTTAAGAAAAACATTATTTAAAAGATATACCAGTGCCTTTAATTATTATATATGGCTGGCTGTAATACTTAAAATGATTATGCCTTTTAAAATTCCAATTTATATTCCAGAAAAGATATCCAATACTTTTCAACACGCTCCAAACAATGTAAAGACAATTATAGAAAGTGGAATTTCTTTAAATGAAAGTATGAAAATAAAAAACAGTCCTAATATAATAACTGACAGCTACCCTATAGAAAACTACTTCACAATACTGTTTTATATATGGCTCATTGTGTCAGTAATATTTTTAGCTTATCATATTATTTCCTATATTATTTTCAACAATAAAATCAAACACTTCACTTATGATATACCTGACAGTAAAATTAGAAATATATATTCAGAATTGTTAGTTGAAATGAATATTAAAAGAAAAATTTCTCTCAAGTTCTGCCGGGGAATCTCAACACCCCTGGGTATTGGAATATTTAATTCCTGCATATTAATTCCTTCAGTTTTATATAATACTCAAGAATTAAAATACATTTTAAAACATGAACTTATGCATTATAAAAAATATGACATGATGTATAAGCTTTTAGTATTAATAATTTCATCCATGCATTGGTTTAATCCTATAGTTTATGTTATGTGCAGAGAAATAAACAAGGACTGTGAATTGTCCTGTGATGAAGCTGTACTTAAGAAGTCAGATATGGAGGAAAGAAAATTATATGCCTCTGCTCTTGTTAATTCACTAAGACTTAATAAAAATAATGCTGTAAAGCAAAATTTAATTACAGGGTTTAATAATAAGAATATATTAAAGGGGAGACTTAAAAATATGTTAAATTTTAAGAAGAGAAAAAAAGGTGTAGTTGTGGTACTTTTAGTTATGACATTAACTGCAGTATCATTGATTAGTGTTAATATATTTGCCCAAAATGACATAAGTCAAAAAAATAATGTAACTGGTAATAGAGAATTATTACAGCCAAAACAAGTATTAGAAAATTATTTTAAATATTATAGTGAAAAAGATCAACAACATGTGGAAAAGTTATTGACTAAAGAAGCCATTGGTCCTAATCCTATATGGTTATTTAATTATATAGAATACATTAAAATTATTAGTATAAACGAAGAATCAGATCCTCTTTTCAAAAACGGTTATTTATCCCATGGCAGAGGAAGTATTAATGGGGTCAAAAAAGAGAATGTAAAAGTATATAGAGCTGAATATGATGTAAAATATATAGAAGATTCAGTTGTTCCTGAAGAAAATGGAAATCACACATGCTGGTTTTATGTAATTAGAAAAGATAAAAATTCACCTTGGCTTATAGATGGTATGGGGCAGCCCTAATTTTATTCTATTTAATTAATAAATTGATTACCATCATATTTATTATTATGAGTTAGGAGTAAAGTCAAAAAACTATGCTAATTTCTTAGTTTATTAGCATAGTTTTTCTATATCTTCATAGGCAAACTTATCTATTACCATAATAATAGCGGCACATAAAAGTTACAGCTACTTTACAGTTGCTTTTCACACAAATCGTTACGTATTTCAAGTTTAACTATATATTCTAAAAACTCTAATTTTAGAGTATGTTCCCGGAAACACCTTACTTAAGATTATACATAGAAGGATTTAACATTCAATACAAGAAGCATGAAACACCTTATCCAAAGTATAAAAAATACAATTAATAAACATTAACAACTTTTCATGCTTAAAAAACACCATTTCATGCTTTTTGTATTTACATTTTATATAAAATTTATTAAAGTGATTATGTGAAATTTATGTGAATGGTGGGAACCTGACATGATACAAAAGTTATCGGCTGTATTAACACAATATCTATGTAAGAAAAATACATATACTCTAACTTTAGATGATATGGAAAAAATAAATTATGCAATTATTATTATCTTAGAAGAAACTTTTAAATTAATTTTTTTATTTATTCTTTTTACTTTACTTGGAACAATAAAATACCTTTTATTTTCTCTATTAATTTTGTTATCCATACGTATTTTTGCAGGAGGATTTCATGCTAAAAATTCTATAAAATGTATATTATTTTCCACCTTATTTTTTCTCTGTACCTGCATACTTATATTCTGGATTCCGAATTTCACCAGAATAACTTATTGGATAATCTCAGTAACTAGTATTATTTTAAATATAATATACTCTCCTGTACCCAGTGAAAATAGACCTATAACAAGAGTAAAAAGAAAATTACATTTAAAATTTATTTCTGTGATATCAACATCATGCTGAGCTTACATTCTACTTTTTTTAATTCAAGATACTGATATACTTAAATGCGGTGTTTTTACAGTCAATTCAATTATTAATTTTTAAGAAAGGATGAAATTTTTATGAAAAATAAAAAAAGAAATTTTATGATTCACTTATGTACATTAATGTTATTAAGTTTTGCTAACATTATTACCTATTCAGGTTCTTTTCTTTTTCACGGTGAACCAAAGGCACCTAAAAGTTTGCTTAAATAAATTCTGTATTCGATGGGGATGGAATAGCTATAGACAGCAGCGGTTTTTCGGGAATGCCCTTTTTAATGTAACTGCATCCGATAGTCCCTATGGTTCAGGCAAGTCGTCATGACAGCATTACTACAGTTTTTGCACTGCAGGATATTCATAATCTTTATCCTGATTTTCGCTTTGGAAACTTTATTGCTGATGGAGCAATGGATAATTATTCTACTTATGAACTCCTTAATCACCACAATATTCTACCTTTTATATCTTTAAACTCTAAAACAAAAGCAAAATTTGATTATCCCCATCCTGATATACTTTGCTTTGATGATAAAGGAAATCCTATTTGTATGAGTGGTATTCCTTTTGTCAATTGGGGATATTCCAAACCTAAAGGAATCAAATATCACTGCTATCTCGGAGTGAAAGCTTTAGAACCACCACCTGAGTGTAAGTTTTCTGACAGCAATTACGGAAGAGTTGTTTACATTAAGCCTGACTTTGACCTTAGGATGTTTCCTCCAGTACCGCGACATTCTGAAAAATTTAAAGCTGTGTTTAAAACCAGAACCTCTGTAGAGCGTCCAAACAAACAAATATTTCAAGATTATGCAATTGAAGAATATAAATCTCAAAGTGCAATAATACGTATGCCTTTAGCCACTTTTGCAGTAATTAATATACATTTAGATGCCTGGATAAAGCACACTGGATTCAGTTTTATCGACCTTTTACAAAATAAGGCTGCACAAAACACTTGTTGAATATTTTTCCAACTCAAAATCCTAGCTTTTTTGTTATACCCTTTTTTATATTAGTTCTCTCATAACAATGTGTGATTTTCAAGGTTCATTTAATAAATTCCCATTTAATGATAAACAGTTAGCTAACTATATTCTTTTTCAAAATTTCCAGCTACTTTTCGAGAGTCTTCAATGAAGTCACATTTAATGTAGTTATTCCATTAGTTGCAGTATATAATATTTTTAATTCAGGGCTTTTTTAAAATCAGAATTTTTCAGTTTAAAAGTTGCTTTATATAATTTTCACTAAAAGATGGCTACAAGAATTTTTCTTAATGACTATACCTAGATATTTAAGAGTTTTTTCAAGATTAGCTATATGTTATTGTAAATTATATAGTAAATTTTTTATCATTATTTATCATACTTAATTAGCTTTTTTTACTTTTAGATTTTTTAGGATTTACTTTAATAATAATACTTTTTTGAACTTAAAATTTGCGATTGCCCTAAATATACTGTTGTAGGAACTAATGTCAAATTATCATTTATAGGCAACATAGTATCCGTAAGTACTGGCCCCTCCATCTGCAATAGATATTTCTAATATTCTTGGTTCAATTTCCATATAAAAAGATAATGACCCTTGGGTATCAAGGTTAATCATCTATAAAAGAACTTAGTTACTTTAAGGATAGTATATTACTATATATTGTCTAAATGCAATAAGATATCCAGTACATATTTCTAAATTACGGAATCTAATTTGCACTTCATGATATGAATGCTCCCACTGGGACCTATAAACGAAATTCTACATTTTCAAACTATCCAGTAAGTTGTTGATAAATGCATTTAATTAAATTTGCCATTTCCGCTTTCTAGGGTATAACTTCCATCATCTCTTATCATAACAACTAATTTTGGTTTATATCCTTCAATATATTCATAAAGACTTTTTTTATTATAATATCTTAAGTCTAATATTCTAGTTTCGTTAAAATTAAGATATAATAAAGGTTCAACTGCATTAGTATAAGAATCACCAAAAATCAATATATTATCCAAATAATTTCTATTAGTTTTTATAATTGTCTCAGGTTTATCCCCTCCCATGTAAACACTATATGTAACTGGTTCTTTTGGGTCTGAAGGAATATAGTAGAGCTTATTATCTGAGCTTCCACTTTCATATTTTTTGTAATTGATTGTTTTTTTAGGGTATGCTATTTGCAACTTATCATTATTTTTGAATAGCTCATATAATTGATTATTTCTAGAACCAATAAATGTATTATTAAGTGTAATTACTTTAAAATCATTATATTTTAAAGTGCTAAGGGTTCTTATATGTTCTTCTTCTAAAGCTTTATTTATAATAGCTTGATAAACCATTAAGGCACCATTAAAATTATAATGATGATCTGTTTTAAAATAAATATTATTTTCATTTGACTTGAGAAATACTTCGTTCATATTGATATTTTTAATGTTTTTTTGATTTAATTTAGAAAACATAAGTTTGTTTCTAAATGTAAGTTTCTCAGAACTATTATAAAAATATTTAGGGTAGCTATTCTTATAATAAGATACTTGATTAGGTATTCCAACAAAATAAAAATCACCACCATATGAATTGATATAGTTTTTCAATACTGCAATGTTGTCTACCATTCTTGAAATATTGTTTTCTTCTTTCTTAGACTCACTGCTATTAAATTTATAATTATCAAATGGATAAGAAGTATAGGCCAGCAAATATCTATTTTTTCCCATCACAACATCATTTATTTTTTTCTTTAATAAAACTTTCATATTTATTTCAGTATAATATTTTATGAAAGTATCCCTAACTGGTATTTGATCATTTACATAATTATCAAAAGCTTTAAAATACTCACCACTTAGAAGTTTTTCCATATTAATTTTAGGCTTTTGACATAATACTCTGTTTTCTATATTAGAAACTTTTTTTTGTGGAGTCACCCAAAATAATATACTTATTATAAATATAATAGATAAAAATCCTAAAATGTAGATTATACTTCTTAATTTAGACATAATGCTTTCTCCTAAAATTTAAAATATATAAAAGGATTAAATGTTGAGTTTACTAAATATATTATAGAAACAATAAACAAAGCTATATCAATTATTGGTTTAACAAAATCAATGAAAAAATATGTTAACTTTTTAGATCTTAAAGTGTTTATCAGTCTTACAATCATTAATCCTACTGGCATTGAAAAAATAAAAGCTATTAAGAATTCAAATTTATATTCTGTAATATAAAATATAGCTTCATTAGAAACAATTGTCGTTGCTCCTATGGCAAACATATTTTTAATATACTTGAAGGCATAATCAAAGTTAGGTGACCTAAAAAGTACCCATCCAACTATTACAAAGAAAATAGTATAAAGGTGTTGAACCGGCTTCCAAAGTTTTTGGATATATACTTTTAATATATATTTTTCTAATATAAGTAAGATCCCATAATATAATCCCCATGATATAAAGGTCCAATTTGCTCCATGCCATAGACCTGTTAAAAACCATACTACAAAAATATTTCTAAAGAACTTAAATGTACCAACTCTATTACCTCCAAGTGGAATATATACATAATCTCTAAACCAAGTACCAAGTGAAATGTGCCATCTTCTCCAAAATTCAGTTATAGATGTAGATATATATGGATAATTAAAGTTTTCTAAAAAAGTAAATCCAAACATACTTGCTAATCCAATTGCCATATCAGAATAACCAGAAAAATCAAAATAAATCTGTAAAGTATATGCGATTGCACCAATCCAAGAGGTTAAAACAGACAATGTAGACACATTCATATTAAATATTTGGTCTGCTATTAATCCCATTGAATTAGCTACTAGTAGTTTTTTAGCCAGACCTATAATAAATCTTTGAATACCTTTAATAAATTTACCAACATTTTCCTCCCTGTTATAAAATTGAGTAGCTACGGTTTCATATCTTACAATAGGTCCTGCAACTAGTTGAGGAAAGAATGAAATATACAGTAGTAGTGTAAATGGATTTTTTAAAACTTTTGCATGTCCTCTATGAATGTCTATTATATAACTTAATGAATGAAAGGTATAGAAAGATATTCCAATAGGCATAATAATATTTCCCGACTGGAAATTCGTATTAAATAATAAATTTATATTTTGTAATATAAATTTACCATATTTAAAGTATCCTAATATAGATAAGTTTACACATAGGGTTAAGAATAAAATAATCTTTGCTTTAAAAAACTCTTCTTTATACTGACTCATTAGAAGTCCAAAAATATAATTAAAAAAAACAGAAACTACCAAGTAAATTAAAAACTTGGGTCCACCATAAGCATAAAAAAACAAACTGAATAATAGTAATACATAATTCTTTAGTTTCCTATTTACTAAATAATATGAAAATATTACTAGCGGTAAAAATAAAAATAAAAAAGTTAAGCTACTAAATAGCATAAAATCACTCCAAAAATGTAAAAAATAGATTTCCAGTTTACTTTTAACAGTCAATTTTTATTATTCTGATTGCTAATTTTCAAAATCAACAATAAAAATCAAGTTTTATTAAATTTGTCCAGTATCTTTTTGTTTTTAATTTTTTCAAAATCAATGTTGGAGATATCCCAAACTTTCGTTTTTGTGAATATACGCTATTTAGTTTTCTCCATTTTTAGCTATTAACTTACATCATTACTTTGTTTTTTCCTAGTGAGGCGTACGTGGAGACTTCTTCCGTTCCAGCTGTTTTAACAATTCCTTGTACTTATTCTGATAATCTTCAATTTCTTTGCTATACCTATTTTGTAGTTCCTGCTTTTCTTGCTGATGGTTTGATTTTAATTCCAGTAAGTTCCTTTTTCCCTTGCAGTTCTTCCCTATCTTTAACAAACTGAATAAGTTCGTTGTGTTTAGTATTTAATTCCTGTACTGCCTCTTCACCGGCTTCTTTTACCGCAGCTATTTCACTATTAAGGTTTTTAATAAAATTAAACCATATTTTAGTTATAGTCCAGGAATATATATTTTTTCTACAGACTCTAGGAATATAACCTATAGTAATTTCCAGCTAAAGCTTATCCTATCTTATTTTACACAAATCTATTAGTGCTCTCTTTTTGAGAAAAGCTCAATACTTATTTCTCATTCGATTATACATCCATCTTCTATTTTTATAATTCTGTTACATTGGTCAGCTATTTTAGAATCATGGGTCACTATAATAACTGTCTTGCCTTCTCTATTTAAATCTTTAAAAATATTCATTACATCTTGTCCAGTTTTTTGATCTAATGCTCCTGTAGGTTCATCTGCAAGTATTATTTCAGGATTATTAACTATGGCTCTTGCTATGGCCACCCTCTGACATTGACCACCAGAAAGTTCTTTAACATTTTTGTTTATTTTATCATCTAAATTTAGTTTAACAACCACTTCATTTATTAATATTTTTCTGTCATTACGTTTAACCTTTCCATATTCTAGTGGTATTTCTATATTTTCAAATACTGTATAATCACTAATCAATGCAAAATGCTGAACTACAAATCCAAAAGTCTTATTTCTTATTTGAGACAATTGAGAAACATTAAGCTTTTCAACTTGTTGATTTTTTAATAAATACTCTCCATCTGTAATTTTATCTAATGTTCCAATTATATTAAGTAAAGTAGATTTACCTGAGCCAGATGGTCCAACTACTGCGATTAATTCTCCTTTGTTAATGCTTAAATTTATATTGTTAAGTGCATTTACTTTATTTTGTCTTGAAGAATATATTTTATTTACCTTATTTAATTTTATAATTTCCATATCTATTCATCCCCTTTAACTAGTTGATTAATATCTAAGTTAACTATTCTTATTATAGGAATTAAGGCTGAAATTATAGATATAGCTACCATTAAAATCAATAATATAAGTAAGCTATTAATATTTATCATTCCTCCATCTCTATAGTATATAAATGATGACGTAATCATATATGCCATGAAAAAAGTAATAAATATTTCTAAATAAGTAATTCCAGCAATATCAGATAATTTTCCCCCACTCATAATATGTATGCCATATTCCTTTTTTCTTTTATTTATAGAATCCAATATTGATATAATAAATGTTATACACACAAATATAATGACACTCATAGATGTTATAGCCACTATTTCATATTGTTCTTTAAGCATATCTAAATCCTGGGTTATATATTCTGTAAGATCTCTTACCCCTGCATCTTTTACAGCAGGCATATCATTGAACATTTTTTTAATTTTTATAAGCTCCTTATATATTTCAGATTGATTTGTAGAATTATCAAATAAAATGTAATTTGCATTATATAATGTCATATCACACAACTCAAGCTTTTTTTGATAAATTGCATCTGTAGATATAATATAGTTATTTAAATTTATATATCTCCTACTTGGTTGGGATACATCTCCAGGACCATACTCATTTTCTTTAAGTATTCCTATTATTTTACCAATGCGAGAGTCCAGTGGAATTTCATCTCCTACTTTAAAATACTTACCATAGTTTGCTCCAACTACAATAGGAAATACAGCGTTGTTACCAATAAAATTAAATTCATTACTGGTAAATAATCTTCCTTTTTCAACTTTTAACGGATAGGTTTTAAGATATGGTTTATTTATACTAATATTTTTAGCTTGAAAATATGTTTTACCATTAATATTAGATTTAAAATCACTGTCTTGAAATTGTTGATAATTATTGAAAATAGGAGCCATGGACCCTATCATTGAAGTTTTTACAAAAGTATACTTAGAACTGTTTTCCATATTGCCAAAAGCATCCATTATTTTTTGTAAATCATTATCACTACTATTAGTATTCATATTTTCAACTTCTAAAGAATAAGCTTTTTTATCTTTAAAAAATTTTTCCACCTTGTTTGTCTCCAGATCCATCCTTTTATATAAATTTATGTTTTCATACATGGCATAAAATCCAAAAATTAATTGAGCAATAATTAAAAATGAATAAAAGAATCTACTTGATATTCCCCTAATAGCATATTTAAATTTCATAAATTACACCTTTCCTTTGATAAGATAACTTATTTGAGTCTTATTTATACTAAATGTACTTATGCCAGTAACTATAATTCCTATAATCAATATAAAAACAGCACTGGCAAGCATATTGAATTTACTTAAACTACTGTTTTGTATTTGAAGTGCATTACCTAATACCAATAACTTTTCAAATGTAAGTGCTATAACTAGCGATATTCCTGATACACTTAAATATCCTTTAACTATATGTAAAATAATATTTTTATTTGAGGCCCCATACATTCTTCTTACTCCCAGCTCCAAAGCTATTTTATCTATCCAGTGTGCTGCAGCTCTTGTAAGAGATATAATAATACACAATATTATAAGTGAAAAGTTAAGTAATAAGGTTCTAGAATTTTGTACAGCACTTATTAAAGGACTGACATTCTCATCCTCATAAACTGTTCTTATAGGAGCACTATTATTTTTTCTATTAATCACATTAATAATATTCTTCAAATTGTTTTTACTTTTTACTACACTATCTAAATTAAACCCCTGTGCCAAATAAGGCATATCTTCCTCCCCAAGGTCCACATTTAGATTATATAAAATCCGGGAATCGTATTGTGTATCACTATTTTCCTTTCCTATTATTCCTATAACTAAAAATTTATCATTACCTCTATATATGTATCTTTTCCCATCTTCTGTTTGCACATTATTTATAAGCTTTTTACCAATAACCACTACTTTTCTATTTTCTTTAAAATCCTCTACATTGAAAAATCTTCCTTCCAACAAATTATATCCACTTTTATATATTCCATTAAAATAAATTCCAAATTGAGATGCACCTGGAATAAAGGCTCGTCCTGCTTCATGAATTATTATTATATCTTTTTGCAATTCTATTTCTTTTAGAGATTTTACTATATTGTTTAAAGTTAAATTCTTTTCATCAAAATAAAAAGCAACACTATTAATCGTTTTAAAATTATTTACTTCTAACATCATTTGGTATATTTTTTCAACATGTCCTATAGTTAGTGATGTAAAAATTAATATAGAAGTTAAGCATAAGGCTAGAAATTGTGTTTTTCTAAGATATTTTTTCAAAATTTTCATAGAATACCTCCAAATTATTTAATACCGATTGAAATATTTTAAAAAGGTTCACCATGAAATTTCTGATGAACCTTTTTAAATTTTAAAGTTTATAATCGACTCTGTGTATTTCGGAAGCTACTAAATTTCCAGGAGCACTTAAACTGGTAGTTTGTGCATAATTTTTGGCATGAACCTCCCTACCCTGACCATTAAGTATAATTTTACTACCAACACTATATCCATTACAACCACAAGCTGCTAATGCATAAGTTTGGTTTGCACTTGTGTTATGCGTTATTCTAATTCTTACACTATGTTCTGGACCAAAATCACCGTTACACATTGTGTCATCACTATAATATACATTAGTATAATAACTATGACCTGAACCCATCGCCAATACTGGAGTAGCTACCATTGTAGCTATCATTCCACTAAATAATAATGTTTTTAATTTCATTCTAATTCCCCCTCGCATAATATTAGCAATCTAAAAAATTTGTATGACTTTATTACTATCTAAGATGACTGCCATACTTAAGATTATATGGATATATATTTCATATTCAATACAAAAAGCACGAAACAGCCTATTTCATGCATGAAAAACATATTATCCCCTTTTAATAATTTTTCATGCTTAAAAAACACTATTTCATGCTTTTTGTATTTACATTCTGTACAAATTATAGTACCGTAAATATTTCAAATAATCTCCAAATAAAAATTCATATGGAATAAAATGTTATCCTAAAAACTACATTTTCATCTTCTATTAAAACTTCAATCTTACCTTTATACTTCTGTACTATCTTTTTTACATTATATAACCCATATCCATGCCCATTCTCTTTTTTAGTGGTAAAACCCTTGTAAAAAATATTTGGAATAATTTTTTCAAACATTTCAGGTTTTGTATTGCCTACCTCTATACACTTTTCCTTCTCATTTTGTGTTATTTTTAAATATACATTTTTTTTATCTGGCTCCATATCCGTTACAGCTTGAAAAGCGTTATCAATCAAATTATTTAGCACTTCTGACAGTTCGTATCCTCTTAACGGAAATTTTATAGTATTATCTTCAATGTTAAAACAAAAATCAATATTTTTTTGTTTTGCTTCTCTAACTTTTACATAAATTACTGCGGCAAAAACCTTGCTGCCCATGTATATATATTCTTCAGTGTCTGAAAGAGACTTTTGCAGGGATTCCAAATAATTTTTCAGTTCATACCTTAACTCTTTTTCATCATAAGTTAATACCATTCCATATATAGTTGAGAAATGATTTTTAAAATCATGCTGCCTGCTTTTTATTTCATCTATTAAATCTAAAATTACAGAATTGTATTTGTTATAGGTTTCCAGGGATTTTTTATGTTCTACAATATTTTCACTATAGACAATAAATATTAAATTTACAATACACATCACAATAGGTATCATGATAAATGCAAAGGCATTCTCCAGTATAATATATTTGTCACTTTCCCATATCAGCTTTGCTATGATACCATATATAATCAGGTTTATTAATAAAAAATACAATTTATCTATTCTCTTATACATATTAAATATAATTTTATCGGTAAGGCAAAAATAAACACAAGCACATAAAATTATCATTATCGTGTTAGTGAAAATATAATTGAGAAATTCACTATTAAGTTCTCCGAATACAAATACTGTTAAAGTTCTATCTACAATTAATTCCATTACCATGACAAATACTATTATAAATGTATATTCTATCACCAGATCCCTCATGTTTTTTTTATAAAAGAACATAAGCATAAATACTAGAAAAGCAAAATTGATGAGTGTTCCTATCCATGAAGTAAAAGAATTGGTTATGACTACCACTATACTCGATAATAAAATAATAATAAAACTTTTTATAAACTTATTCTGAGAATTCTTATTGAAGGCATTGAACAATATAAGTATACTGATTAATTCTGTAAAAGAACTAAAAAAAAGTTCATAGTTATTCATAGCACACCTCTAAAATTATCTTTAAATTTCTTGAGTACATCATCTTTAAATTTATTTCCTATAGGTACACACTCTTTATAATTTTCAAATTGTATGTTCCATGGACATGTAGTCCTATCAATGGATTTTACTAATTTTAAGTTGACAATATAGGATTTATGCACTTGAATAAAATTGAAATACTTCATCTGTTCTTTTATTTTCTTTAAGGAAGTATTTTTTGCCTCATATTTTCCAGTTTTAGTATGTATAATAAAAGTTCTCAAATATACTTCAATAAAAATAATGTCATCAACACAAAGTTTAAGGAGAATTCCCCCTACATTAAATACTACATACTTTTTTTCATCAATAAGCTTTATATCTTCCCGCTTCTTATTTTCCAGAAGAGTCAATGTAACTTCCCTTACCTTTTCTTTTTTATAGGGTTTTATAATATAATCATAACAATGGACTTCCTTAAATGCCTCCAACATATATTTTACATAGGTGGTTATAAATACAATCCATGTTAACTTGTATTTGTCTATAGTTCTTACCTTTTTTGCAAAATCCAGTCCTGAAGAGCCTTTTAAACTGATATCTACATAAAATAATGATATTTCCTTTTCATTTGCAATTTCCAGACCTTCCTTTTCACTATCCCCCTCATAAATAATAAAGTGCTTGTCTATTTGTCTTATTGTTTCAACTAGAATTTTTCTTTGAACTTGGTTATCTTCTAATACTAATATATTTACCATAAGCTACCTCATTATAAATTATTTGAAATTAAACTTATCAATACTATTAAATCTATATTAATATACATTATAGTAATTATTCTACAAAAAAGTATAAAAACCTCTGTATAATAATGTAATTTATTCATTTCTGACAATAAAATTATTTGTAAATAAATTATTCACTATATAAAACATATGTTATTAACCTTAATTTATATAATACCTATTGAAAAATGTGTATAAATCTGTTTATAATTAGTTGTTATACAAACTATTGATGTAACAAATTTATTTTAAGGAGATGGAATAATATGCTTAAATCTTACGATGAAGATATTGGAATGTTGACTAATAAGACTTCCAAAAAATTAGTACATTATGTGAATAAAAAATTAAAAAAATTTCATCTAACCACTGAGCAGTGGTTGGTATTAGTAAATTTATCAAAAAAGAATAGAATAAGTCAAAAACTTTTAGCAGAAATTTCAGATAAAGATCAGTCTACATTAACCAGAATACTCGATATAATGGAAAGAAAAAATTTTATTGAAAGACATGCCTCCAAAGAGGACAGGCGCTCCTTTGTAATACATATAACAGAAGATGGTCTAAATACATGTAAGAAAGTTACTCCCTTTTTAGAGGAAATATTTAAGGATATACTTCATGATATATCTTATGAGGAATTAAATATATACCGCAAAGTCCTTTTGCAGATTAACAAAAACATCAAGTGATTCTTAGGTTCAGGTGGAGTTTGCTTATAAGGAATACACATCGTTATCTGAACCTTAGAAGAACTTATCCAAGGGCGTAGTAGTGCTTATCTCCCACTTTGAAAAAGATGGGTGTTAGCAATGGTAGCCTTCGGATAAATTAATATTTAAGGAGGAATCACCTTGGAAGGAGAACTTCAATGGATATCTAAAAGACTATGGACTAAAAGTTACATAGTAATGCTATTTTCCAATCTATTTATATATTTAGGATTTTACATGCTTGTACCAACTTTACCTGCATACACAAAACTCTGTGGCGGCAGTAACTTTGAAGCAAGTCTTGTAGTAAGCACTTTTTCAATAACTTCACTGCTTATCAGGCTAATTTCAGGCGGTATAATGGACAAACTTGAGATCAAACCCTTACTTTTAATAGGGGGAATAATTCTTAACGTAACTACACTATCTTATATTTGGCTTCCTGTAGATGGCATAATAATTGTCCGTGTTATTCAAGGAGTGGGATGGGGACTTGCTTCTACCGGCGCTGCTGCCATTTTTTCTGATATTATACCTAAAGAAAAACGTGGTGAAGGCATGGGTTATTATTCTCTTTCTATGATAATATCCATGGCTTTATCCCCTATGTTTGCAATAATTCTAATGAACTTATACAGTTTCAAAAATATTGCTTTTATATCAGTAGCTTTAGTAATCATTGGAGTACTATTTCTTTTTCAAGTTAAAACACCTAAGAAAATTGCTTCAAAATCTACTCCAAAGAAAATTTTTTCACCGGTAGAATCCTTTGAAAAAAGAGCTGCCCTGCCCTCTTTACTGTGTTTTCTTCTAGTAATAACACTATGTGGAATTATGAGTTATATAATGTTATACGGTAAAGAGATCAATATATCTTCTATTTGGGTTTATTTCATAGGATTTGCTGCAATGATTTTAATTACAAGACCCTTTGTAGGAAGAGTATTTGATAGAAGAGGACATGTTATTATAATAATTCCAGGGTCAATTTTTATGATAATGGGACTAATAATACTATCTTATGCAAATTCCACATTATTACTTATAATATCTTCTTTGTTTTATGGCCTTGGATACGGAGCCGTGCAGCCATCTTTACAGGCCTGGACAGTAAATCGTTCTCCACATAACCGAAAAGGAGCTGCAAATGGAACTTTTTTATCTTCTATGGACTTATCCTACACACTAGGAGCCATTTTTTTAAGTTTTATTGCAGAACGCAGCAATTACGCTTTTATGTATAGATTTTCCACCATATTCATAGTATTGCTTTTAGTCATATACTCATACGAAATATTTGAAAATAATACTAAAGAAAAAAAAGGGCAGCTTTAATTTTTCAAAAGCCCTTTTTCCCTCTGGCCTAACTGACTTATCAGAAACAATTCATAGATTCCCTTCTTTAATTGCCCCATCAACCCAATATTTTGCCCTTGACACTTTTGTGAACATTGTATATATTATATATATACAATGTTCACAAGGAGAATAAAATTGAATATACATATTATTATCAGTAATTCAAGCGGACAGCCAATATACCAACAAATAGCATCTCAAATTAAGAACATGATTATATCAGATAAATTAAAAGAAGGAGAACCGCTGCCCTCTATGCGGCTGCTTGCCAAAGAGCTCCGCATCAGTGTAATAACTACAAAACGCGCATATGAAGAACTGGAACGTGAAGGATTCATTGTATCTATTACAGGTAAGGGAAGTTTTGTAGCCAGTAAAAATACTGAATTTATAAGAGAAGAACAGCTTAGAAACATTGAAAATCTTATGCAGCAAATTGTTGAATCCGCAAATATTTGCGGACTCAGTTTAAATGAATTGATTGAAATAATGACACTAATATATAAAGGAGATTAAAAATGGATTATGCTTTAGAAATTAAAGGAATATCAAAACAATATGATGAATTTAAACTGGATAATATAAACCTAAAACTACCTGCAGGCTTTATCATGGGCCTTATTGGAGAAAATGGCGCAGGAAAAAGCACCATGATTAAGTTAATTCTCAATCTAATTTATGGTGATAGTGGTACAATTACTATCTTAGACCATGATAACAAAAAAGATATGAAATTAGTAAAAGAACATATAGGTGTTGTTCTGGATGAAAGTTGTTTTCCTGAAAATTTAAACCCAAAAGATATTAACATTATTATGAAAAATATCTATAAAACCTGGCAAGAGGACAGTTTTCAATCCTATATAAAACATTTTGATTTACCTAATAATAAAATTATAAAGGAGTATTCCAGGGGCATGAAAATGAAACTTTCCATTGCAGTTGCCCTATCCCATGATTCAAAACTCCTTATACTTGATGAAGCCACCAGTGGACTTGATCCTATAGTAAGAGATGAAATTCTGGATGTATTTCTAGAATTTATACAGGATTCGGATCATTCTATCCTCATGTCATCCCATATTATAAGTGATCTTGAAAAAGTCTGTGACTACATTACCTTTCTCCATAAAGGTAAAATTATATTCAGTGACATTAAAGATGACTTAATAGAAAGTCATGGTATATTAAAATGTTCCCCTTCACAGTTTGAAGCTATCGATAAGTCAGCAGTTAAAGGATATCGTAAAAATAATTTTGGAGTAGAGGCACTGGTATTAAGAGATAAAATTCATGGAAAATATACTATAGATCCACCAAATATCGAAGATATAATGCTATATTATACAAAGGAGGCAATATAATGAAAGGATTGATATTAAAAGATTTTATGAATTTAAAGCAGCAGTGGAAAATTCTCGCCGTATTTTTAGTTTTTTATGGCTTTATTTCTCTATCAAGCAAAAATGCCTCTCTTGGAGGAGCCGTAGTAATAATGTGTGCAATTCTTCCCACAACGGTCATGTCCTATGACGAAAGAGCCAAATGGGATAAATATGCATTATCAATGCCTCTTTCCAGGACCGATATGGTACTAAGTAAATATATTATGAGCATGATTTTTCTCCTAATAGCTTTTTTTCTTAACATAGTACTTAACCTGCTTATAGGTTCAGCCCCAATTAAAGAGGTGCTATTTGAATCTACTACACTTTGTGCTGTAGGAGTTTTATATATATCACTTACTCTACCTATATTATTTAAATATGGTGTAGAAAAAAGCAGGTTAATAGTAACAATAGTACTTTTTACACCTGCCGTTATCATTATACTTTTTTCAAAATTTAGTGTGAATATGCCAGATAAGCAAATATTAAATATATTATCCTTTATCTTACCAATGATATCAATTGTAATTTTTATAATTTCTATTTTAATATCTTTAAACATATATAAAAGAAAAGAACTGTAACTACAGTCCTTCTACTTAACCAGCATATATTCATGGATGCCATGGATATATGCTATTCCCATTCCAAGAAATAAAATTAATCCAAAATACATGAAGGCAAATATCCACCTTGTGGTAGACTTTACTTCATAATAAGGTTTATCAGGATTTTTATATTGGTTAATAACTTGAAGAATTCCAAGTACAAGCAATAGCAAAATAATAGGGTTGAAAAACTTAAATAATGCAATTGCCGCAATAGGTATTCCTATAAGCCATAACTTGGGAGATATTGCAGATACAATTCTACCGCCATCAAGAGGGTGCAGAGGTATAAGGTTAAACAAATTCAGCATAAAACCTGTATAAGCCAGAGCCATTAAAAAGTTTTCTTTAAGTGAAAAATACAATATAAAACAAATTAATGCTCCCAGACTTCCAATTAGAGGACCACCTATTGCAACTTTAGCTTCTGTTACTGCATCCTTAGGCTCTTCTTTCATACTTATTAAAGCCCCCACAAATGGAATAAAAAGAGGAAGAGTTACATCAAGTTTGACAGCTTTGGCACTTAAATAATGTCCCATTTCGTGAACAAATAACAATACTACAAAACCCAAGCCAAAGGCCCATCCATAGATTTTAGCATACACCAAAATCATTAATAGCATTGATATCAATGTTGAAGCAAATTTACCTAATTTAAAAAATATTAATAAAAACTTTAGCTTGGTAAAAATAAGTATTATTATAGATTTAAGTTTTATAAGTACTGCAATAATAATTCCAATTATACCCCAAATACCCTTCTTATCTTTTTTGTTCTTCTCACTCTTTGCTATGATAGGTAAATTCTCTTTTTTAGTTTCCAAGTTACCTTGAACTATATATTTTTCTATACTATCATTTACAATATACCGTTCTATATCATTATCTCTACTTACATGAAAATCAGAATTTTCAGTTTCTCTGTTATACTTGTCCATGTTTCCTCTCCTTGCTTTTTATATTAAGGAAGTTCTCCTCAGGGTAACTAAAATCAGACTTACCAGATATGTTATTACAGAAAGTATCACAGCTATAAGCAAAAACCCTGTTACTATAATATTATACTTTATAAAGTTAAATGAAGCTAAATATTGGGATAAATTAAAAAAGTTAAGTACTAATAATATAAAAAATATGGCTGCAAGTCCTCTGGAAGCTCCTTTTATGTCCGCAATACTTAATGATATATGAGATGATATACACACAGCTATAAATAAAAATATATAAAAGTATATGTTCTGAAAATTTTTTACTGAGAAAATGATCCTTATCAATTCTCCATAAGAATTCATCATTATTTCCATTGTGCTTTTATTAATTACTGTGATATTTAAACCCTTTATCAATATACCGGCAAACTTTTCATAAGCCTGTGGTATTGTAATTCTCATCAATAAGATAATAGAGAGAACTCCTCCAAATATAGGTGCAATACCTATAAAAAAATTTCCTATCTGCTGATAAATACTTCCCTTGTTATAACTATGCTGTACATATCCCATAACTCCCTGTGCATCTGGTTTTTGAAGCAATTTTATTCTACTAACCTTATGCCTAAACAATAAGGCAAATATAGCATGACTCAATTCATGTATGGGAACTCCTATGACCCCTGTTACCATTAATGCCCTACTCCCAAAACTTCTCTGAAAATTCCTTATGGAATTATTTCTTAATACTCCAAGAAGTAATCCAATTAAAGTTATCATTCCCATAAGATATACAGTTTCTATACATGTTTTAACTAACAACTGAATTACAAATATCATTTTATATACATATCCTTCCTGATTTTGTGTCATTCATGTACAATAAATTTGAACTTAGGGTATAATATTAACTGTATCTATGATACATACTTTTATCCTAAGAATCATTTTAATCACTTTATATCATTATAATATTTAATGATATAAAATCAAATGAAAGAAGGTACTGTTAAATGAAAATTAAAGAATTAATTCATAATAAACTTAGTGATATTTTTCTTATGGTAAATGAGATATCTGAAGGACTAACCTCTAATAATTCACCCTACATTAAATTTACTTTCACCGACGGCAAAGATTCCATAAAAGGAGTTATGTGGGATAAAAGTATTACAGATATACCCGATATTTCCCTTGGTAGTGTTATTAAAATAAGGACAATTCCTAAAACTTACAAAAATACTCTCCAGCTCACCGTATTACAGTGCAGAACAATTACCAAAGGTGATAATGTATGCATAGAAGATTTTATAAAAACTTCTCCTATAAAACCTTTGGATATATATAATGAACTTTTAACAAGAGTATCCCATTTTGAAAATGAAAGCTTCAAAAAAGTGGTTACAAAACTTTTAGAGGATAATAAAGACAAACTTCTCTACTATCCTGCGGCAAAAGTAGTCCATCATGCTATACAAGGAGGCCTTTTATATCATATATATAGAATGTATAAAAGCGGTGCTGCCCTTGCAGATATATATAAATACGGTATAGATACAGAACTTTTCATATCAGGGATTATACTTCATGATATAGGAAAATTGAATGAACTAAGTTCCAATGAAAATGGCATAGTAGAAGATTATTCTGCAGAAGGTAAATTGCTTGGTCACATAGTACAGGGAGTAATTATGCTCCACGATGCAGCCATGGAATTAAATATTCCTGCGGAGGATGAAATGGTTTTAAAACATATTTTAATTTCTCACCATGGCTCTGAAGAAAATGGCTCTCCTAGAAAACCTATGATTCTAGAAGCTGAATTATTAAACAAACTAGATGAAATGGATGCTATTATATATCAGTTTCAGGATACTCTTTCTAATTTAGAAAAGGGAGAGTTTAGTGAAAATAAATTTTTCTTGAAGAATATTCAAATATATAAGCACTACTAATTCAATCTTAGTAGTGCTTATACTCAAATAGTTGTGGAAGCATCCAATACACTCTCATATTCTTTATTTTTTGAAAATTCTTTCTTTGCAAATTCACACACTGGTATAACCTTTTTATTTTCTTCCGTTGCAAAATCAACAACGCTCTTAACCAACCGTTTACCTGCACCCTGACCTTTTAACTTTTCTGACACATAAGTATGTTCAATTGTCATTGAATCTTTATTAAAGTCGTCCAGCACTATTTCAGCCAAAGGTTCTTTTTCTTCATATCCTATATAAAATTTATTTTTACCTTTTCTTACCTCCATCACAGCAAAACCTCCTATATAAATTTGTTAATTACAATTTTATAACAATAATTATATTATTGCAATTAAACACTTTTAATCTCCTTTAAAATACTCATTAATCAGTTTAGTTTTTTGTTTTTGAATCATTTTTATTCAGAAAGCTCATAGGAAATATTTCATACTGCTCTTTTTTAATTCTTTAGTACTATATAGAACTTTATATTCATTTATATTTATACGCTGTGCTATATGTAAGATAATACTATCACATTGCTCAAAACTTTTAGAATGTATCATTGTATAGATATTATAATTCCAGTTTGGCAAGGCCCTGCGCTGGTAACAGTGACTTACCTCCGGAAAAGTAATCATCATATCTGTTACCTCTTTAATTCTGCACTCTGAAATATTCCATACAACCATGGCATTAGCTTTAAAACCCACAGTTCTATGGTGTAATATAGCACCTATTCTACGCAGTATTCTTTCTTCCTTTAATTTTCTCAATCTACCAAGTAATTCTTCTTCACAAATCCCTAATTCACAAGCTATATGCCTATAGGGTCGGGGAACTAAAGGCAGATCCTCCTGAAGCTTAAGAATAATAGCTTTATCCAGTAAATCCATAAATTTTATACTCCTTCTACATTAAAATTTACTTTTATTTTAAAAGTATTCAAGGAATTTAGAACCAGTATATTATTAATTTTTATGCTATTTTTTATTTTTTCGAGAGTATCTTCAATACTCTCACTGGTGGATACAGTTAATGTAAACCACATATTATATTTATGCATTCTTAGATAATTATGAGTGACACCACTATAACCATTTATTATAGATGCCACTTCCTCGACTCTCTCTTCTGGAACTTCTATTGCACATAAGGTACTTGTATATCCTAACTTTCCTGAATCAAAAACCCCTCCTAATCTGCGAATATAGCCTGATTCTTTAAATTTCTTCATAAGTTCTATAACCTCTTCTTCGGTCATATCCAATTTATTTGCCAAAGTTAAGAAAGGTCTTGATTCTATAGGAAAATCATTTTGTATAATATTTAGCAAATCCATACCTTTTCCTTTCACTTATTGACCTCTCTCCTTATAAATACATAAACTTTCTTCTGCCATATAATCACCGCTGTTGTAAAATGCAGCTCTGGCACGGCAGCCCCCACATAAATTCTTATATGTACAAATTCCGCATTTCCCCTTATAATTTAGTGTTCTAAGTTCCATCAGCACACTATTGTTTTTCCATATTTCATAAAAAGGTTTACTTCTGACATTGTCTACGCATATATCCAAGTATGCACAGGGCTGCACATCACCTTTAGTATTAACAATGCAGTAACTTATTCCCGCTATACATCCTTTTGAAAACCTATATGAAACCCCATTTTGTTTGGCAATTCTCATAAATTGCGGCGCACAGGTGGGTTTTACTTCTATGGATACTTCTTTCTGCTTATTAACTATGTTTATGAGAAGTTCTTCATACTGAGGGGCATTTAAAAATTCATGTTGAATATTTTTGGCACGGCCTGTAGGTACTATGAAAAAAATATGGTGGGCAGAAGCTCCTATTTTAACAGCAAAATCTGTTATGTCCAGTATTTCTTCAAAGTTCCAATCCATGACTGTAGTATGTACTTGAAAACCTAGTCCTACTTCCCTGCAGTTTTCCATTCCTTTTATGGTGTCTTGCCAACCTGTACTTAATCCTCTAAATTGATTATGCTTATTACTATTAAGACTATCAAGACTAATACCTATGCCCATAGCACCTGCAGCTTTAAGCTTTGCGGCCGTTTCCCTGGTAATTAAAGTGCCATTACTTCCAAGTACAGGCCGAAGTTTACATTTTGCCGCATGTTCTATAAGCTCAAAAATATCTTTACGCATCAATGGTTCTCCCCCGGAGAATATCATTATTTTAAATCCGGCTTTTTTTATATCCTCAATTAACTTTTTGGCTTCTAATGTATTTAACTCACCTTCAACTTCTGATCCAGCATTTCTATAACAATGTTTACATCTCATGTTGCATTTATTTGTAGTATTCCATGATATTATCAAAACTTATACACCCTCCTATTTCACTATGTTAAAAATTCCTATTTCTTTATCAGTCAAATAACAGGATGGATCAGAGTTCCAAAAATCTCCTGTGGCAGCTTCTGCCCTTACCCTGAGATTTCCATTACATACATTTAACCATTTGCAACTGCTGCATCTTCCTTTTAATAAAGATTTTCTATTTCTTAGTCCAACAGCTAGAGGATTAGAAGGATTTTTCCATATGTCACTAAATTTTCTTTCTCTTATGTTTCCAAAGCTGTGCTGCTGGGTAAATTGATCTGCATGTACATGTCCCTTAAAATCAATATTTGCAAGAGCCATTCCCGATCTATTGCCACCATTTGTCTGTATTAAATCCCATATCCTATCTCTTAAATGGGGATATTTCTTTTTAACTTGAAGGTATAAATAAACCGCATCCGCATGGTTACCCACTGTTAGAATCTCAACATCCTTTCCAAATCTCACTGCCCTATCCATTATAATATCAAGGGCTTGTCTTTTTTGTTCAAAGGTAATGTCTTCCCTGGCCATAGCATTTCCTCTTCCAGAATAGGCTAAATGATAAAAACATACCCGGGGTATTTTCTCTTCTTTTATTAAGTAAAAAATGTCTTCTAGCTGATGGTAATTGCTCTTGTTTATTGTAAATCTAAGTCCAACTTTCTGACCTATTTCCACACAATTTCTGATTCCCTCTAAAGACTTGTTAAAGCTTCCAATTACCCCTCTGAACTTATCATGATTTGTGCCTATTCCATCTAGGCTGATACCTACATAGCTTACACCATTTAGTTTTAAGTCTTTAGCTGTTCTTTTATCTATCAATGTTCCATTAGTTGAAATTGTACTTCTAATGTTATAATTTTTTGCATAATTTAATAATTCAAATAAATCCTCTCTCATAAGAGGTTCCCCACCAGAAATAAGAAGTACTGGTACTTTTAATTCTGCCAGATCCTCTATTAAATATTTTGCTTCCTTTGAATCCAGTTCTTCTTCAAACTTTTTATTTTGAGAATCGGCGTAACAGTGCCTACACTTTAGATTACAGCTATTAGTACAATTCCATACAACTACAGGTCCCTTTCCCTTAGCTGCACCACTTTTTTCACTTCCTGCACCAGAAGCATAGCGCAGCCTGTCTCCAAAATTTTCAGATTCGCATAATAATTTAGTAATACCAAGCATTTTTTATCCTTTCTACACTAAAAGTATGTAAAATAATTTTCATCTATTCTATTAGCTAAATTATACCATATTCTCCATATCAATCGGATTTTCTTTAGCAGTAATATCTTCTGGGGAAATACAATAAACGGCTGTGGTATTATTATCACGGGAAGAGCGATATTTACTTACAAATTCTTTGGAAAGGGGATTTTTTAAAAACCCGGGAACAAATTTTTCTGCAATCAGTGTAAGTACCCGGGCTTTTTCTTCCAAATCTTCCACTAAAATTGCTTTTCCAAAGATAACTACACTAAAATAAGAAGTATCACATTTACAGGGTACGGAGTCTTTAACTGTTCCAAATTCTTGAAAAACCGTAAAACAGACGGAAGATTTTTCTTTGAGTATATTATTTTTTTTACCACTTCCCATGCCGTGAATATATATTTTGCCATCTTCATATATATAATTTACAGGTATGGAGTAAGGTTTACCCTCCTTATCACACATACCCAATACCCCTACTCTTTTTTCAGTCAAAAAACTATTGATTTTTCTTTCGTCACTGCATATTCTTGCTGTATAACTTATTTCTTCCATAATTATTACTTCCCTTCAATAATACGCCTCAAGTCCATTGAGAAAATCCTCCATCAATGAATTGGCATCAATTAACAAATCCATTTTGGATTTGATCTCATTCTCTGATTGTACATAGCTGCCCCCCTCTTTTATTTCATCCAAACAGTTGTCTATAAGCAGGGAAATACTATCTTTAGTGCTTTCCATATGAAATTGAAGGCCTATTACATTCTCATTATAAATAAACGCCTGATTACTACAGGCCTCGCTGCTGGCGATACAAACGGCACCTTCAGGCAATGTACTAAATGTATCACCGTGCCACTGAAACACATAGGGCCCTTTTGGAAAATTTTTAAAAAAATTGGATTTTAAAACTGCTGAATTAAAAGTAACGGGAAACCATCCTATTTCACGCTCCGAATTTTTAGTAACTTCCCCTCCCAAAACATCATTTATAAGCTGTGCACCTAGGCATATTCCAAGTACAACCTTATTTCTTTCAATAGCCTTTTTAATGAATTGTTTCTCACATTTAAGCCATGGATATTTTTCTTCTTCATAAATATTCATGGGTCCCCCCATGATCACCAGCCAATCAAACTCATCCATATCTGGAAGTGTTTCATAATTATATAAATGAGTTCCTGTAAGATTGTGCCCTTTTTTACGTGCCCACCTCACAATATCTGCAGGTCCTTCAAAACACACATGCTGTAAATAGTGAATTTTAATATTACTCAATTATTTACACCTCTTTTTAAGAATTCTGCCAGCATTTAGTAACAAGCAATATCTGGCAGAATTTAATAGAATCAAAAATAAATCTTACTATCATTTAGTTACTTAAAGATGTATCTTCTTAAAATATATATTACCACACATTCAATATCCATTCCCTATTTTTTTGGTACTCCATATCAGTAAATATGGTATTTGCTATAGCCTCTGCCAGCCATATGGCACCTGCATATCCCATTATAGGATAACGATAAAATCCTGCACGGTCATAAACCGGAAAACCCACCCGTAACATTGGAATATTGTTATCAATAGAAATAAACCTTCCTTTGGAATGACCAAGAATCAGATCGAGTTTAAGTCCCTTATTTTTTATACGGTCCTCCAATTCCCATAGATCTGCATTAGTAATAATCTCCATATCATAATCCACATTTTTCTGAAGTTCCTCAATCCGTGGGTCTTTTATATAGGATTTATTGTCATCTCCCAGAAGAAGCAGCATAGGTTTCATCTCCATATCAAGACAGAATTGTGCAAGGCCTATAACAAGATCAGCACTTCCATAAATGGCCACTTTTTTATCTGCCAAAAACATATGTGCAACATCTGTAATGGCGTCTATGGCAATTCCACGTTCGTGAACCAGAGATTTAGGAATTGGCTTTCCAGTCATGGTGCTTAAATTTTTTAAAAAAATATCAGTGTTACGTATGCCAATAGGTGTAGGTCCAATAACAGCTGAGACACCAAATTTTTTTTCTAAATATTCAGCTGCTTGACCACCTTCATACCTGTTAAGAGCAATAGTTCCAATGGCATTGGCTGTTCCTGTCAAATCCTCAACTGTCGTATTGCCATGAGAAACTGTATTTCCTTCCGGCATAAGAGGGGAATCAAAACTTTCAATTTCGAAAAGAACAGTAGCATCTACTTTCATTTCTGATAAAAGATGCTTCAGTGCTGTCACATCCCCTGGATTGACCCAGCCAGTGATCAGGTTGACTTTCCCATTAGGTTCACCTTTTTTTGCAAAATATTTTACAAAGTCCTTTACTGCAATATTGTATCCACTGACCATACTTCCGGTAAAGCTTGGTGTATGAATTGGGACAAGATAAACTTCCCTGCCTGCAAATTTTTTCTTTAAAAGCCCTCTATTGAGTTTATTAACTACGCCATCAATATCATCACCTATTATTTCCGTGGAACAGGTTGTGATAATTGGTACAACTTTTATATGGGGATATCTCATCAAAAGCACATCCACTGCTTCTTCTATACGCCTTAGGGCACCAAATACCGCAGCATCTTCATGCAGAGAAGAAGATGCGAGTTCAAAGCTCTCCTTAAAATGCTGGGAGAAGAGCAATCTGACAAACATAACGCACCCCTGTCCCCCATGTACTATTCCAATACAATCTTTTATACCTATGCTGGCATACTGGGCACCACAAGGCTGGCATGTAAATATGGGGTTGATAATACCAGCACGTTCTTTTTCTTTCACTTCACAAGACATAATATCAATCCTTTCTAATAGAGTGGAACCGTAAGTTCTTTATTAAGAGAGCCTGTAATAGTTAAAAAATCCATACGCTCTTTAAGTTCCTTCATCAATATTTTAACTTCTGTTTTGTCCATGGCAGCCAACCAGGAGTAGCGGCTTTTGAAAGCATCAGCCAGACACACCGCATCCACCCAGTAGCACCTGTCAGCTGGAGTTTTATGTTCTGCAGGTTCCTCACATAATATTTGCATGGTTTTCGTAAGTATTCCCTCGTTTTGTTTCTCTCTGTCCCATGCACGCGAGTTAAATTGCCATAGACAGTTCTTCATAATATAATCAACAAGTTGTTCGATTCTATCTTTCATTATATCTTCCATAAATCACTACCTCCATTATAATGTGGACACTTATTTTTTCAGAGGAAAATCCGGATAAGTTTTTTTGCATAAATCTGGAATTATATTGCATTTACCAGTATACTCTCTTAAATCAGGTGAAGAAACTACTTCCTCACTTAAATTCACATCAGAAATCATCTTTTGTGTTGAGAATCCTTTATCTGTAGGTATTTCATCTTTACTTATATCCAAATAAGCAAGCTTATGAATAGGAGAATAAATAGCATTATATATGTCACGAGCAAACCTAACCCATCCTTCAAATCCTTTATAAGGTCCATTATGATAAGCATGTGCATTTAAGTATGGTACTCGAATTTTTTTTGCAACTTCTCCCGGACGTTTACCGGTAAAGATAACATCTGGTTTTAACATTTCCATAGCTTCCAGTCCTTCAAGTTCATTTGGATCATCTATAGCAAGTGCACCTTCTTCACATCTGGCAATCCCTTTTTCAAAATCTCCCTGATGACCAAATTTTGAGTATACTGATACCACTTCTACTCCCATCTCTTCATGAATCGCATGAGCCCAGTGCCAGAGTTTTGATCCCCCCGACCAGAGACATACTTTTTTACCTTTAAGCCGTTCCTTGTACCAATCAAGTTCCGGTTTCCATTTAGCCGTTTCTTCATCAATAATAGCTTGAGCTTTATCTTCAATTCCAAAAAACAACCCAATTTTCCTAAGGGATAATGACAGTGGCCCAAAGCCAAATCCATCGATATCAAGACGGGGAATGCCATATCTCTTTCTTAGTTCATTACAAATATATTCTGCAGAACGTGCACATTCAAGTACGTTTAGATGTGCCTTATGCATACTCCTGAGGTCATCATAAGACCCATTACCTGTAAAAGTAGAAAGAATTTGAATACCCATTCTCTTGAAATAGTCCATCATAACTTCCTCATCACCCTGAATGTTATACTCTCCCACATAATTGATAACATAGTCGCTTTTAATTTCTGGTTCAAGTGTTCCTACCTTCTGGTCTATCCAGGCAATATTGATTTTATGATGTCCTCCAGATTGGCTCGGTCCTCCAAACCCTGGAGAATTACAAACAAAAATATCTACGCCAGGCATTTCTTTCATTACTTTTTGAGCCACCGCATTGATATCATCCCCTATAAGAGCTGAAGCACAGGTTTGATAAATACACATTCTCTTAATATCTGGAAATGCTTTAAATGCCTCAATGATGTTCTGCCTCAGCAATTTTTCAGCACCAAATACAACATGTTTTTCTTTCATATCTGTAGCATAGGTATATTTTATCTGGAAATTGTCGTTATTACTTATATAACGTTTGGTTTGCCATGTATCATAAGTACATCCGACAGGTCCATGACTCATATGAATGGCATCCTTCATAGGTGTACCTATAACATGTTTTGCCCCACAGTATGCACAGCCTCGTTCTGAAATAGTCCCCGGGATTGTGTTAAGATACCCCAACGGAAGAGCATCTGTCAAATTCTCTCCAGGACCTTTTATAACAGCGTGCTGTTTTCTTTCTGGAATACACTTGCTGCATTCAAATTCATGATATGGCATAATTATTTTCCTCCTTATTTTTCAAAAAATTATTTCTATTAATCCTTTCATATTGACAATTAATGATTTTCATGATAAAATTTAGTTGGTTAAAATGTGATGGTTTTAACTTATTTGTGGGTGTATCTTTTGGTTTTTTAACTAAATGGATACACTTGTTTGTGGTGGTTTTACATAGTTACTTTTGCTGACAAGTTACAATGGAATTAAATCTAGCTTTACTTTACAAGACTATTAAAAGCATTTTAATAGTTTATGAGATGACTTTAATAGTAATTAATTTTTGTTGAATGTAAATTAACATTATCTTGAATAATAACTTGTATTAAACTATATCATAACTTTTATCAAAAGGCAATAGGATTTTTGACGATTTATCAAAAAAATCTCCTTAAAATTATCAAATCGTTACTTTAATAATTGATTTAAAACATAGAGTTGTATTTTATAAGTCAAATTGGATAAAAGTTGCATGTTCAGTTCTTAAGTACATTTAGATAACAACACAACACTCACTCATTTAAAATAATCAACTATAAGTTTGTCCAAAATCTCGCTTACAAACTGAATTTCTTCCCTATCAACATTACCTTCTATCTTTTCATAGAGCAATTCTCTTATTATCTCAATTTTTTTATTCAAATCTTCTTTATACTCTAATTGTTTTTTCATAAACACTCTCCTTATAAAAATCAATTATTATTTTAAACTAATATTTATTATTATAATATAATTAATTTTTGTTAATTTCAATATCACTTTTGTTAATTTATCAGTTTATTAATTATGCTGTATTAATTGATGTAAAATTACATTTAACATCATAAAAATATATAACAAAAAGTACCAAACTCATTTTTTGGCACTTTAACTAATAAATTAAAAGTATTTAAAATTTGTTACACCGTATTCTCTATTTTAATTTAAATATTCCATCCCTCTGCTATTTGTCTTATGGATAAGAATCTTTTATAAACCCCTTCTTGCTCCATAATCTCTTCATGAGTTCCTCTCTGTGCAATGCTGCCTTTATCCACTACAATAATCTGATCTGCATTTTCAATGGTAGCCAAACGGTGTGCAATAATTATAATAGTCTTACCATGTACAAGCGCACTGATGGCTTCTTGAATGGCATGTTCATTTTCCGGATCTACACTAGCAGTTGCCTCATCTAAAATAATTATGGGAGCATTTTTCAGCATTGCCCTAGCTATGGATATACGTTGTTTTTCACCTCCAGAAAGAGTGGAACCGCTGTCACCTATAACTGTTTCATATCCCTTTGGAAGATCCATAATAAAATCATGACACCTAGCTTTCCTCGCTGCCTCCACTATCTCCTCCAAACTAGCCTCTGGTTTTCCAAAGCGGATGTTATTAAATACCGTATCATTGAACAAATATACTTTTTGAAATACCATACTCATATTTTTAAGAAGGCTGTCGCAGGTCATATCTTTTACATTAACACCTCCCACCAATATACTTCCACTATTTACATCATAGAATCTGGCAATTAAACTGCATATGGTGGACTTCCCACTTCCTGAAGGTCCTACAATTGCTGTAGTACTATTCTGTGGTATGGTAAATGACACATTCTTTAACACATAATTATCTTCATAAGAAAAAGTCACATTGTCAAATTTAATATCATAGGCAGATAACTGAACATCCCTGCCCTGCTTATCAATAAATTCCACCTTTTCTATATCCTGCAATTTGTCCATGGTAGCATCAATAATTTCTAATACGTGGGCTGAATTATTTATGGATTCAACATGTCCAAAAATCACAAAGGAAAAAATAGTCATCATGAGCATAATAGGTATATCCATAGTTTTATTTACAGCAAATATGGCAGATGCAAGTACAATTCCAAGAGATGCCATTTTAAGTGAAAACAGATGAAGGCAGTTATAAGGCACATAATTTTTTTCAATTTTAATATTTATATTCTTGCTCATATTATAAGCTTTCTTTATTCCTTCCTTTGAAACTCCATCCTGTTTAAATGCTTTAACTACAGGCATACCCCTTATATATTCTATGGTAGCTGCAATCATATTGTCCTGTGCCTTCTGATGAATGGGTGCATTTTTATTACTTCTATCACCCATAAGTTTTAAGAAAAAAGCAGATAGAAGTATCCCTATTACTGCAATTAAAGCAATCCATATATTATAGAAAGCCACACAAAGTACCATAGTAAATGCGCTTATATATCCATTTATCACCACATCAATCATCTTCATGGCAAACATTTCAAAAAAAGATAAATCTGTTGTTACCGCAGAAGCAATCTCTCCAGTATTTTTCTTGCTGAAAAAACCAAGTGAAACCCGTTTTAATATATCACCAATTAGAATTCTTTGTTCTGCAGTTACTTCATATCCTATGCTTTCCTGGATAGAGGCACGAAGATAGGCAAATAAAAATCTACCTGCCACTGCAAAAATCATAAATATAAGCATATATAATACCCACTCTGTTGTCAAAGTGATTTCACCATTTATATCCTGCATGATAAGACTCAATCCATAAGCAGCTCCCATAATTGGCATTGCTGTGAATATGGTATTAAAAAAAGAATATACAAATCCTATATATAAGCGTTTCCTCCGTTTTCCAGACCACTTAATAATTCGTTTTATGGATTTAAACATATACTTCACCCCTTTTGTCATCATTATTAACCGCCCATTTTTTAGCGCCTATATGAGCTTCCCACATATCTTTATAAAGAGTACATACTTCAATGAGTTTTTCATGTGTACCTGTATTTACAATATGTCCTTTTTCTATAACAATAATTTGATCTGCTTTTTTAACAGTTGACAGCCTATGGGCAATTACCAATAATGTTTTCCCTCTGGTAAGAGCTGCTATGGATTTTTGGAGTTTATCTTCATTTTCAGGATCTGTAAAAGCTGTTGCTTCATCCAATATAATAATTGGAGCATTTTTTAATATTGCTCTTGCAATTGCAATTCTCTGTTTTTCTCCTCCTGATAATTTCCCTCCTGCTTCTCCTGCATTTGTATCATATCCATTATGAAGGTTTCTGATAAATTCATCACAGCAAGCTGCTTTTGCCGCATTAATAACCTCTGCATCAGATGCCTTTGGATTGCCAAGCCTTATATTTTCCATAATAGAACAGTTAAACAAAAAATTATCCTGAGTAACAAAACTCACTGTATCAGCAAGCTGTACCAGTGGAATTTTTTTAATATTAACTCCGCCAATTTTTATTTCTCCGCTATCTACATCCCAAAACCTTGCAATTAACCTTGCAACAGTGGATTTTCCCCCTCCTGAAGGGCCTACTAAAGCTGCAAAAGTACCCTGGGGAAGTTTTAAATCTATATTTTGAAGCACATTGTTTGTTGAATTAACGGCTCCAGAAATTTTGTGGACATCATAAGAAAAAGATACATCTTTAAGTTCCACGTCATAGTGCATAAGATTTGCCTGATCCTTTACATCTTCAAGCTCACCCAAATTTAAAAATTCATCTGCATCTTTTACTGCATATTCTATGGACTTTGCATCATTTACAAATACAGTAAAACTGGTCAAAGGTGTCACAATCCCCAAAGACAATATCAAACACATGGTAAGCTCTGCAGGACTTAGAGAACCTCTTATATATAAATACATTCCAAGAGGCACAGTACCAAGTAAAGTTGAAGGCAAAACAGCTCCTCCAAAATTCATAAGTTTCCATGTACTTCTAAACCAATCTAACGTATACTCCTTAAAAGACTCCACTGCTTTTTGAAATTTTTCATAAGAGGATGTGGACTGATTGAATGCTTTAATTACCTCAATTCCCTCTATATATTCTACAATAACACTGTTTACATAATTGCTGGATTCCATATAATCATTATACTTTTTATTGTAATTTCTCATCATAATGCCATAGGCTATGCCTGCTATAGGAATAGTAATCATTGATATGAGCGCCATACGCCAATCTATCATAATAAGATAAATAAATACAGCTATTGGCAGTAGAAGATTGGATATACCTTCTGGAATAAGGTGGGCCAGTGGAAGCTCTATAGTTTCCACCCGATCTATAATTACACTTTTTAATTTTCCTACTGTCTGATTCAAAACAGTTCCAAGTGGAGCTTTCATTAATTTATCCCCAATATCAAGACGAATATTTTCTAATATGCTATATGCCGAATAATGTGCTAGTGTAGTAGATATTGCATAAAATATAAACTTTACCACATATCCGCCGGCACATATTGCTGTCCAAAACAAAATAGCGTCTATATTTTCCTGTCCCTGAAAAAATAAAATTATAATCTGATATACACCTACATAGGGAACAAGTCCTCCTACTACACTGATAATGGCACATATTACCGAAATGATCATCTGTATCCTACAGGAGCTGGCAAAATACAACACCACTCCCAGCCAATTTTTTTTATTCATTCTGTATTCTCCCCTTTCATAACAAATATAATATGGGTTGATTAGTCGTAACTAATCAACCCATATTATATTTGTATTCATTATTGCCATCTACTCCACAATAACCATTTTAACTCCATTTAGACAAAAGATTTTCTGTATTTATAGGGACACATTCCCTTAACTGACTTGAAAGCTGCTGAAAATTTACTGGAATTATCATAACCTACCTTTCCTGCAATATCAGCAATACTTTCATCACTCCGACGGAGCATTGATGCTGCAACATGCATACGATAATAGCGCATATATGAATAAGGTGAAGTACCATAAACACCTTTAAAACAAAGTTTCAAGGAGGTAATGGGCATATTAAACTTTAGGGACAATTCCTTCAATGTAATATGTTTATCTACATTTTTAGTTATATATTTCATAACTGACTTTACCTTTTCAACTTGTTTTCTGGGGAAATATGGTCTTTCTTCTCCATTTAATGGAACATCCAATATGCTTAAAAACAATAGAAGCTCTAAAACCTTAATCTTAAAATAGTTTTTTCTCACTTTGTTAGGAATAGTATACAATTCAGAAAAAATATGTTCTATAGAATCCTCGGCACGCATAATAAAAGGTCTCTTCCTAATACAGAATTTTTCCCGTAATTTGTAAGGATCCACAGAAAAACCATCTAATACATTACATAATGTTTTCACTGCTTCTTCAACATATACTGCTACAGTAATTCCATGATAATGACTTAAAGGAAATCCAAATCCCATAGCGTGGTTATCCTTGGAATTAATCTGGAGATCTCCCTCTCCCAAATACATATAAGAGTTATCCTCAAATTCCCACTCAATTCTCCCTTCCCTGCAGTGATCAATCCCTATCATCTCCACTTTTGGTACAAACTCTGAAAAGCAATTCAGCATATGAAAGTCATTATATATCAGATCAATACCTGGAAATACCTTGTGACAGGTCATAATGCCTTCTCCGGTAACATCTTTTATTCTATATACAGTAAAATCTTCACATCTTTCTATCACAGTCATATTATTACAACTAAATAGTCTGTCTTCCCTATCAACTTTCACTTTAATCTTATCACTTCCTTTTACTGGAATCAATATCCACTGCTTCTTTTGTCTGCTTGAAAAAATATAAAACCGTTATTTTTATAATACCACCTTACAAGCAAAAACCCAAAAAGATAATTCATTTTGATAATACTATGTTCAAATACTTTTTGGTGGTTGCAACAAAATAAATGCCATATACAAAAATAAAGATTATTATACTTAAAATTGCAGGCACTATTATATTGTAGCTCATAAGATTACTTAATACAGACATTGCCACACAGCTGTGAATTATTCCAACTATGAGAGGAAACAAATATGAAATACCTATCTGCCTTGCAGAAGCACTGTATATTTCTTTATAAGTCATTCCAATTCTCTTCAAAATGCTGTATTTTTCTTTGTCTATATAAGCTTCACTTACAAGCTTGAAATATATTATACTTCCCGTAGCTATTATAAATACAAGAGCTAAAAAGGCACCAAGAAAGTAGATTATTCCAAAAGTGCTGTAACTTGTAACATCTTTGCTTACAGTGACATATAGTGTATCTCTAATTGCATCAATAGATTTTAATTTTTCAGCTGTTGATTTTATATCATTTACATTATTTATTTTGAATCCAGTAAAATCATATTCCTTATTTTTACTTCTTAGCAGGTTATAATCCTCGTCATTTAATATAAGACATCCTGTAGGCATACCATTGCCAAACAAAGGGGTTTTATAGGTTTCCTTTATAAAATAACTTTTTCCATCTATATATGCCTTTACCTTTTCAAAATTCATAAGGCTCATCACTACCGTGGGTGTTTGCACATAAAAAGCTTCTCCTTTTAAAAGTTTTTCTTTTTCTATTTTCCTTAACTTTTTTGCTTTTAAATTCCTGCTTATCTTTACAAAATCAGAATATCTTACTACCGCCGTATCAGAATCTTCCATTTTGAACTCAGTTTGATTTTCTATATGTGGTTTTAAAATAAGAAATTTTATATTTTCATCAAGCATTATATCTTTGCCACTTTCTCTTAACTTGTCCTTTACTTCAGATTTTACTTTGTCATTGTCCTCTAAAATATATGAAATTTCATAGGGAGCCTGTATAGAATCTCTTATTTTAACAAAATACTTAAGAGATGCCACAGTACCATAGGAAGTCAGCGTTACAGTTACTAAAATGGCTACTGCTGCTAGAGTCCTATAATTATTTTTTATTCTGAAAGCAATATTGGACATGCTTACTATATTTATCCCCCGGTAAAGTATTTTCTTTTGATTTATTATAAACTTCATTAGTACAGAATACGCCGCTCCAAACAGCCAATAAGTCCCTATCAATACAAATATAATAGCCAGGGGCAAATTTTCCATAAAATTGCCTACACCACCTGCTGTTTTTCTGGCAAAATAATATCCCATACCTATACATACCAAAGACAATATGCCCTTTATATAACTTACTTTTGGATAACTTTCCTCCTTTTTAGATGCATTCAAAAGATCAATAAGCTTAGTCCTTATTATATTTATATAACCTAAAATTGAATTTACAAAAAAGATTATAAAAAATGTAACAGCTGTTTCGACCATTGCCTTATAGGATATAAAAAACCTTATTTTCATGTTCATTATGGCAACTTTAGCCAACATCATAAGAAACATCTTGCAAAATATAATTCCAAGAAATAACCCTAATACAATTGCTGTAATTCCTATAAAAATAAATTCTATAGAATATATAAGGGCAATTTCAGAATTTGTAACACCCATAAAAGCATAAATCCCTATTTCCCTTTTCCTTTGATTTAAAAAAAATGAACTTGAAAACCACACAAAGAATATAATAAACAAAAGAAGTATATATGATACTGCTGTGGAGGTTCCTTTAATGTACTGTGTAACTTCTTTTGCCTTTTCAAAATCTGGATTATATTTTAAAGCAATAAAATTATAGTATATAAATACAGAAAAAATCATTGACATTACATAAAGCCCATAAACTTTTATATTTCTCCTAAAATTATCAAAAGCCATATTGAGAGAATTCATTAATAATCCCTCCTCTTATCATCCTGTACATAATAATCTATACCGCTGCTCATGGAGGAAACCATATCCATAATCCTATGGAAAAATTCCTTTCTATCCTTGTTTTTATCCAGTCTTGCATGAATTTTTCCATCTTTTATAAACATTATTCTTCTGCAATAGCTGGCAGCAAAGGCATCATGTGTTACCATTATTATAGTTGTCTTATATTTTATATTCATATCTGTAAGACATCCTAGAAGCTCTGCCGCAGACTTTGAATCCAGAGAACCCGTAGGTTCATCCGCAAATATCACAGAAGGCGTTGTCATAAGCGCTCTTGCCGCTGCAACTCTCTGCTTTTGTCCCCCAGAAAGCTGATAGGGATATTTATTTAGATGTTCCTTAAGTCCCAAAAAATCCGATATCTCATTGACTTTCCTTGTTATTTCACTGTATTTAACCTTCCCGAGTGCAAGTGGAAGAGCTATATTATCCTGAACTGACATATTATCCAAAAGGTTAAAATCCTGAAATATAAAACCTATTTTATTCTTTCTAAAACTTGCCAGAGCTTTACCTTTAACCTTCGACATATCCTCTCCCTGAAAAAAATAACTTCCACTAGTTGGATTATCAATTGTAGAAATAATATTCAGCAAAGTAGTTTTACCTGCTCCTGAAGGCCCCATTATGCCAAGAAATTCTCCTTCTTCAACCTGCAAATCAATTCCACCTAAAGCAGTAAAAGACATAGATTTTGAACCGTAAACCTTTTTTAAATTTTTTGTTTCTATAACTATACCCATATAAAAAATCCTCCTTTTTTAAAGCTCAGTGTTATTTTATCTCTTGACTTTGCAGGTTTCCATCCAATTTAACTTACATTTTCCCTTTTAACCTTACATTTATGTAACATAACAAACTTTAAGTAGCTTTTACAGTAGAACTTCACCAATCTTAAATCACTTTGTAAAAAAATTTATAAAAAATTTTTCATAACCTCTTGACTTTTTCTTAAAGGTATATAATAATTAATACCATAAGATAATGATTATTATTTTCATTTATACAATATACAAAAGAGCTTATATGATATTAAATTTAAATTTTAGGAGGTAATTATTATGTCATTAATTGGAACTGAAGTGAAACCTTTCAAAGCATCCGCTTATCACAATGGAAAATTTATAGACGTCACCGAGGCAGATTTTAAGGGGAAATGGAGCGTAGTTTGCTTCTACCCAGCAGATTTTAGCTTTGTATGCCCAACTGAACTCGAAGATTTGCAAAACAATTATGAAACACTAAAGAGCCTTGGGACTGAAGTATACTCTGTTTCCACAGATACTCATTATACACATAAGGCATGGCATGACAGTTCACAAACTATAAATAAAATCACTTACACTATGATTGGAGATCCTTCCCAAACATTAACCAGAAACTTTGATGTACTCATTGAAGAACAGGGTCTCGCTAACCGTGGTACTTTTATCATTGATCCAGATGGTATAATTCAGGCTGTAGAAATCAACGCTGGCAGCATAGGCAGAGACGCCAACACTGTTGTCAGCAAAATAAAAGCAGCACAATATGTTAGAAACAATCCAGGTGAAGTTTGCCCTGCCAAATGGAAAGAAGGATCTTCAACCCTTAAGCCAAGTCTCGATCTTGTAGGAAAGATTTAAGAGGTACTACAAATGATTCTGGATGCAGATATAAAATCACAATTAGCCCAATATCTTAACCTGATGGAAGGCGATATACTGCTTAAAGTTAGTGCTGGATCGGATAATACATCTAATGACATGCTGACTCTTATAAATGAGATAGCCGGTATGTCATCTAAAATCAAGGTGGAAAAAGTGACACTTCAGAGGACTCCAAGTTTTAGTATTAACCGTCCCCATGAAGATACTGGTGTAATTTTTGCAGGTGTACCTTTAGGTCAAGAATTTACCTCATTAGTACTAGCACTTCTACAAACCAGTGGAAGAGCCCCAAAAGTTGATAGTGAAATACTTGAACAGATTACAAATGTCAAAGGTAACTATAATTTTGAAACTTACGCCAGCTTGAGCTGCCACAATTGTCCTGATGTTGTACAGGCACTTAACCTTATGAGTATCCTAAATCCCAATATCACCCATACTATGATTGATGGTGCAGTTTTTAAAAAAGAAGTGGAAGACAAAAACATCATGGCAGTACCTTCTGTCTATCTGAATGGTAATCACTTTAACAGCGGTCGTATGACACTTACAGATATTCTTTCCAAAATTGGCAGCAGTACCAAACCATCAGAAATTTTCAACAAAACCCCTTATGATGTTCTCGTTGTAGGAGCCGGTCCAGCTGGTGCAACTGCAGCAATATATGCAGCACGAAAAGGCATCCGCACAGGAATCATTGCTGAACGCTTGGGTGGCCAGGTTACGGATACCGTTGGTATTGAAAATTTTACAGGCACAAAATACATTGAAGGTCCTAAACTATCCGCAAATCTTGAAGAACACATTAAAGAATATAATGTAGATATAATTACTTCCCAGTATGCCATAGGTTTAAAAAAGAAAGAATTAATAGAAATTCAGCTGAAAAATGGAACCTTGCTAAAAAGCAAAACTGTAATTCTTTCAACAGGCGCCAGCTGGCGGAATGTTGGTGTACCTGGTGAAAAAGAGTTAAAAAACAAAGGTGTTACTTACTGTCCTCATTGTGATGGTCCTTTATTTAAAGGAAAGAATACAGCAGTTATTGGCGGCGGTAATTCCGGCATTGAGGCGGCCATTGATCTGGGAGGAATTGTTAATCATGTAACTGTCCTTGAGTTCATGCCAGAACTTAAAGCTGACGATGTGCTTCAAAAGCGCCTTAACAGTTTGTCTAATGTAACCGTCATAAAAAATGTTAAAATAAAGGAAATCACCGGCATAGACAAAGTAAATGGCATTACTTATGCTGATCGCCTTACAGGAGAAAAACATCATATTGAACTACAGGGTGTATTTGTTCAGATTGGTCTCATCCCAAATACTGACTGGCTGGACAAAACTATAACACGCAATTCACGAGGTGAAATTGTTGTGGATAGCCATGGTGCAACGGACATACCTGGAGTATTTGCTTCAGGAGATTGCACAAATAGTCCATACAAACAAATCATTATTTCCATGGGCTCAGGTGCAACTGCAGCTTTAAGTGCATTTGATTACCTAATCCGAAGTTAATTTTAAAAACTGCTGTATCATATAATTATGACACGGCAGTTTTTAAATTCTCTCTTTGAAATTATTTATGTATTAACATTAAAATAATCTGATAGTTTGTAAAAATATATAACAAATTCTGTTCCGCTGCCTACTTCAGATTCAACTTTTAATTGATGATTCAACTTATCTATTATTTTTTTTGAAAGATACAGACCCATTCCTGTAGATTTGCCAAATTGTCTTCCATTTTCTCCCGTAAAACCTTTGTCAAATATTCTCCTTATATCCTTTTCTTCTATGCCTATTCCATTATCTTTAATGTAAAGTTTTACCTCCTTATCATTTTCTTCTCCCCATATATCTATTCTTCCGCTCTCATGCATATATTTACAGCTATTATTTATAATTTGATCTATAATATAGGAAATCCATTTTTCATCCGTTATTACATTAAAATCAATATCTTCAAAATTTAAATTTATTTTTTTTGCTATAAAAAATGATGCATTTTTTTTCACCACTGCTTTAATAATGCGGGTAATATTAACTTCATCTACCTGGAGATCCTCTGAAAAGCTTGAAGCTCTGCTTATATAAAGTACCTGATTTATAAGAAATTTTATTCTGTCCATTTCAAGTCTCAGCTGTTCAGATATATCTGTCTCCTCTATTTTATCTAAAATAAGTTCACACACAGATAAGGGGATCTTTACTTCATGAATCCATTTTGTCATGTAATCATTGATTTCATCTAAATTATCTTTTACTTCCTGAACCTTTTCATTTTTTTCTCTATCCTTAATTTTTAGAATTTCCTTTATAAGCCAAACTTCAAAAACATGATTCCCTCCCAATATACTTAAGTTTATTTCCTTTCCACTAGTTACAGATTCATATATTTGTTTATAATTGTATTTCCATCTTTTGTAATCAATAAACATGAAAAATACTGATATAGCTATAATTAAAAAATCCATATAAACTATATCATAAAATGATGCACCAACGGGCTCACTACTGTATAATATTAAATTTATCACAGCAAAAATACAGATGAAATATATCATTTTAAAAACTGAATTTTTCATATAAGCTAATTTATTCATGATATTTCATATCCACGTCCTTTTTTTGTTTTTATAAAATCATAGAGTCCTATATCTCTTAATCTCATACGGAGTCTATTAATATTTACTGTAAGGGTATTATCACTTATAAAATTGTCATCATCCCAAAGTGTTCTCATTATTCTCTCTCTTGATATGGTTTTTCCACTATTTTTCATTAAAAACAGCATGATTTTAAATTCATTTTTTGTAAGTTCAATTTCTCTTTCATTATACGAAAGTGTTTTATATGTCAAATTCAATATAGCTCCATTACACTCTAATAGTTCAGAAGCTCCTTCCCCATATGAATAAGTCCTTCTTATAAGTGCACTTATTTTTGCAATTAAAACATCCATAGAAAAAGGTTTTGTTATATAATCATCTGCCCCCATATTTACAGCCATAATAATATCCATATTGCTATCTCTTGAAGAAAGAAATATAATGGGACATTGAGACATTTCTCTGATTTTATTACACCAATAAAACCCATCAAAATAAGGTAAGTTAATATCCATAACAACTAAATGGGGCTTATTTTCAATAAATTCAGAGAGAATATTGGAATAATCTCTTACTCCACACACATTAAAATCCCATTTAATCAACATTTCTATAATATTATCTGAAAGCGCCCTGTCATCTTCAATTATCATTATTTTATACATATATAAATATACTACCTCCTAAAATGATAAAATCATATACATCATATGTTTTAATTTTATCATAAACTACAAAGACCCAAATAATCATAGCAATCTTTTTTTAACTATGCTTATGTAGTAAAATTATATAAAAGAAATACTATACAGCAGGGGGGTTTTATATTTATGATAAAAGAAATACTGCTTCTTGGAAATTACGATTTATATAGAAAAAGTTCACCAGTGGAAGAAAAAGACATAGATTTAATAAAACAAACCATTTCTAATTTACATGACACTTTAATTGATTTTCGTAAAAAATACAATGCAGGCAGGGCAATTGCCGCACCTCAAATTGGTGTATTCAAAAGGCTTATATATATGTACATTGACGAACCTTTGATTTTCATTAATCCCATACTTACCTTTCCCAATAAAGAAATGATGGAAGTAATGGATGACTGTATGTCTTTTCCCGACCTTTTAGTAAAAGTAAAGCGCTTTAAAAATTGTACAGTAACCTATAAGGATATGAATTTCAAAGAAAATTCCATAAAATTTGAAGGTGATCTTTCAGAACTGATACAACACGAATATGACCACTTAGACGGTATACTTGCTACAATGAGGGCAATAGACAGTAAATCTTTTTATTTTAAAAACAGTGTATAATATTCATTGATATTTTCAGGAGGTGTTTTAAGTTGGCCAAAAATTTTTTCTCAAAAGTTTATGACCTAGTTGCCAGAATACCCAGGGGCAAAGTAACTACCTATGGTCAGATAGCCTTCATGCTGGGAGAACCCAGAAGTGCCCGAATAGTTGGGTGGGCAATGAGAAAAGCTCCTTCCCATCTTCCTTGTCATAGAGTTGTGAAAAAATCCGGTGAACTGTCTCCAGATTATGTATTTGGAAGTTCTGACATACAAAGAGCTCTTTTAAAATCAGAGGGAATCATTTTTAAGAAAGATGGACATATAGATATGAAAAAATATTTATGGGATGGCAGATGATCATATTTTCACTAAGTATTAATCTTGGCAAATTATAAGTTGGACTATATAATTTAGCCATATATATCAGCACCATAAGAGCACTCAACTCAAATAGGTATTGAATGCTCTTGTTAAATTACTGCTATTTTTTTATTCCTGTATAAATCAAAATTGCATCTCTTAAAAACTCCGCTGTTCCAGACTGCTTTCTATCATAATATGCTTTAAACCTACTATCTTCCACATACATTTGTGCAAGGGATGCATGAGCCTTTTTATTATAATCTCCCCAGTAAAAACTTATCCACTTAGCATGAAGTTTTGCAGTCTTTTGAGCCAACTCTCCTGAAGCATCACCTGTTTTATAAGCTTTATCCAGAGTTTCAAGGATTTCTTTTTCAAGATTAGTAACTTTTTCATATTCTTCCCGGGTTATATTTTTTAACCTGTTATTTGATCTATCCATCACATCACTTCCATATTTGTTTCTGATTTCTCCTCCGTACTTTTTTTCATTATCATAAATGAGCTTTTCTTTAAATCCTTGAAATTTCTCACTGTCATTCATTTTAATTCTCCCCTCCATGGATTCAATTGTTTTCTCCACATTTGAAATCAATAGATCCAGCTGTATTCTCTTTTCAAGAAGTTTATTATGATGCTTTTTAAGTGCCTTTGCCCTGTCAAAATAGGGGGAATCCATAATACTTTTGATATTATCCAATTTTATTCCAAATTCTCTGTAAAAAAGTATTTGCTGAAGCCTATCCACTTCTTTTTCCCCATATATGCGGTAACCTGATGAATTGATCCTAGCAGGTTTTAAAATTCCAATTTCATCGTAATACCTAAGTGTCCGTGCACTGACACCTGACATGAGAGCCAACTTCTGCACTGTATATTCCATAACTGCACCTCCTGACAATTCAACTATAAACTTATACGCAGCGTTAATGTCAATAGATATATGAAATAGTATTTACATATATATTTTATGTAAATACTATTCTGCATCAAAATATCCTTCTTTAAATTATTTTACTGCCACATATATATCCACTTCAGGGTTTTCATTGTCATTGTATCTTTTATCATAAAGTTCAAAATATTCTACTGTTTTTTCCATCTTTTTAAATTTGGAAGGACATCTTTCATAAGAGATCTTGCTTCCTTTTCTCCCATTCCTTTTTCTTTCATGAAAGGAATACAAGTCTCAATCATTTCTTCCATAGTTAAATCCGGCTGTTTAAAGCTTCCATTTCCATAGCAGTACATGCAGTATTCATAGTTTTTCTTATTATCCGATTCGCTGGCATAAAATTCCTCACTTAAAGGCATTCCACAACTCTGACAATATTTCTGTTCCATAATATATTTCCCCTTTCATATTTGATATCTACATTATATAGAAGAACTTTGCCATCATTATGTCATGTTTGAATTTATTTATACATATCAATTATTTTTTTGCACTTTTTTCTTATAATTTCTCTTATATGTTTTGGGGCAAGCACTTCCACATATTCACCATAACTCAACACCATAGAATATACCCAGCCATCTTCTATAACTTCCGTATTTACTATAACACTGCCATCTTCAAGAAACGTCATCTCCTCTTCATGGAAATAATCCTGTATCCTATACCTCACTTCTTCTGAAAACTTAAGTAAAAGTTTTACGGGACTTTTTTCCGTACTTTCACTGCTTATATATTCTCCGTAGGAAATTCTTTCCTTCGAAACTTGCCTATTTAAAATCTCCAATCCATCCATTCTAGTGAGTTTAAATATTCTGTAATCCTCTTTTAAAAGGCAAAAGGAAAAAATATACCAGGAAAATCCTTTAAATACAAGAGTAACAGGTTCCACCTCCCTTAAAATATACTCTCCCCTTGAATTTCTGTAATTAAAACTTATACACTTATTTTCCTTTAGTGCTTTATATATAACTTTGTATTTAATATTTTCATTTTCAGATTTTTTAAACCCCCAAGGCAGTGTATCTATAAAAACTTGCTTGAAGTGCAGGTCAACTTCACTTTTCTTATTAGACGGTATTATATTCTTCATCTTTTCCATGGCAATTTCTACATTTTTATTATTTAATACCCCATTTATATTTTTTAAAGCTTCCACTATGGAGATCATATCCTCCAGTGTGAGGAATTGATGATTTATTTTATAGTTTTCTAAAATGTAGAATCCCCCATTGTTCCCTTGTTTTGAAGCTATAGGAATCCCTGCCATATTGATTGCATCAATATCCCTGTAAATGGTTCTTATGGAAACCTCAAATTTTTCGGATAATTCCACAGCAGATATTTTATCTCTATTTAAAAGCATAACTACAATTGCCAATAATCTGTTTATTTTCATAAATATGAAACCTCATTTTCCTCGGCTTATTATTTTAAAACAATTACCTTATTGTCTTTAATTATACAACTATATTTGAATATGGGTAAAACAGCTGCTGCTTTTTGCTTTTTAAAAACTATTTAATTATGGATGGATCTAATTCTATTTCAACATGTAATCATTACGTACATGGTAAACTACTTTTGGAACAGTTAATTTTAACTTTTTACCGGTGAGTTTGCTTAAATCAAATAGAGATTCATTTCCCTGATCTAAATAGTTGGTATTGTCATGTCCATATACTGCATTATTATGTTCATCGGAAATTATAATGCGAGAATCCTGTATAGAATCATTATTTATTGATTTTACACTAGTTGGTTCTTTTAACTCCAATTTTTTACTTTCTTCAAAAGTTCCATAATTAACCTTATCTATTTTTTCCCATTTGAAATCTGGCAGGGTATCTGTAAAATAGTAATCTACCTTTAAAATATTTCCCTCTCTTTTTAATGAAGTCACGTTTAATGTAGTTATTCCATTAGTTGAAGTATATAATATTTTTGATTTAGGGGCTTCTTTAAAATCAGAACTTTTTAATTTAAAAGTTGCCTTAGTAAATTTTTTATCATTATCTATAATACTTAAAGTATAACTATTAGCTTTTCTTACTTTACCATTGTATTCTGCCCTGTATGAGCCTATATGATTATCCGGCATCATAGCAAGATTATCACTTCTATTGAGTTCGTAGGAATTACCATGTTCGTCTCTAATAATGTAATAAGAGCGCTCAGGTTCTTCCGGTTCAATGGTTAAAGTAACTACAATTTTATTTTTATCTATATACATATTGGCTAAAGTTATATTACCTTTTTTAAGGCTGTTTTTAAGAATTTTCGGCGTATCTGAAGAAATCTTTACTTCTCCAATGCCAGATATAACAGTGAGCTTTTCTATCATATTGGCTAAAACATCCTTTTGTGATATGAATATTGGAATACTTATCAACAAAATAACCGCTGCTGCAATAAAATTTCTTTTACTTTTAGATTTTTTAGGATTTACTTTACTAATGATATTTTTATAGATTTTTTTCTCTTCAATTTCATTAAGTTCGGTATTACTAAATTCATTTTCCTTTATGTTAATATCATTCAAAAGCATTAAAATATCATCTTCATTTAAATTTAATTTCATTTTAATTCCTCCACTTCATTTGAAATATTTAATTTTCTTATAAGTGAATTTTTAGTGCGCCATAATCTATTGTAAACAGCTCCTCTTGATAAATTAAAATTTTTACATAGGCTACCCATATCTTCATCTAAAATGTATTTTCGTATAAAAAGTTCTCTGTCCAGCTCATGTTCACATTGCAGAAGCTTTATTAATATTTCTTTCTTTTCCTTGAATATATACTCATTTTCAATATCAGTTTTAGAAATTAACATTTGTTCTTCTATTTGAAGATTGTCCTGTTTGACTAGACTTCTTTTATAATCTATAGCTTTATATTTACTTACAGCTAAAAGCCAATTTTTAAATGAAGATTTTTCAGAATTGTATAAATGGCTTTTATTCCATATTAAAAGGTATACATCATTAATACATTCTTTTGCATTTTCATAATTATCCTTTCCAAGTACATTTATTACGATTTTAAAAACTAAATTACAGTAAGTATTAATTATGTACTCTAAAGCTATAGGATTCTTTTTCTTAAGCTCTAATAAAAAATTTTCGTCATTAATTTTCATTTTTAGCTCCTTTCAGTTTGTCCTATCACTAATTAATACGGATAATAGGATTAATATTTCACAAGATTATATAGAAATATTTAAATTAATGAAAAAAAATAAAATGCACTAATTCAGCACATTTTTTTAAAACATATATATTCACTGCTTTTATAGAAACTTCCAATGATTGAAGACCCGATACTATTACAAATATTAAACAATTATTCTCAGTATTCCTATGTACTCCAGTTTTTTAAATAAGCCTTGCAATAATTACTATTAACTTTGAAGCAGGCAATAATAAAAATTGGGAAAGTATACTTCCTGCAATCAAACCTCCCACAATAAAAATTATACAGCGATTAAATTCTAATTCCGTAGATTCTCCCCTTATTACATCATCTGTCATCATAGATAAATAGGGATCAATAAATATAACCATAAATATTGTTGAAATACTATTAATCACTGCTGATAAAGTGCTGCATGTAGTTCTTAAATCTGGACTAAGACATCCTGCATACAAAGCTGATAAAACACTTATACTTGATACCGAAAATGAAATCATATTTAATAAAATTACCTTTTTAGAAGTTTTGTTAAAATTTTTAAGTTCAGATAGGTTTTCTCTTTTAGGGATTGAAATACTATTTTTAAATTGTTCAATTCCCGACTTTGAAAATGCATGCATCATTAATCTTGGCAAAGATCTATAAACACTAAATGATATAACTAATTTGTTGAATATTTTTATAAAAGTAGGCATTAAAATTGCACCTGCTATTGTAGCTAACGTAATAGAAAAAATTACCCACCTAAAGATATGTATTAAACCTGCAGACTGTCCTGAATTTATACCATTTTCAATAGTTTTTGCAAGTAGAGGTGCCTGTATAGTATTGGCTGTTCTCTGTATCAGTACAAATACATTAAATACTGCAAGAGATACTGCAATTCTCCCTGTTCTTACCCCTACAATTCTTGCAGAATATGCCAGTGTTCCTATTATGTAAATAATAAAGGTTAAAATAAAAACCAAATAAACTTGAATTGTCATTTTTTACTACCACCTTGTATTTGTAAACTCATAAGTTTTTATTAATATGAAATAATAACCACATTTTATCACATTTTTGCCATTTGTAAATTGAATTTCAAATTTATTTTCAAATCATCTGGTATAATATTAGACAAATACTGAAGGGAGTATGGTATTATGGATATTAATTTAAAAAATTCAACGACAGATAAAATCCCCGCATTGTTTATAGGACATGGCTCACCAATGAATGCCATTGAAAATAATGAATATACCGCTAATTGGTCCAAAATAGCACATAAAATTCCAAGACCTAAAGCAATACTTGCTATTTCTGCACATTGGTACACAGATGGAACCAGAATAACAGATGAAGCTCATCCAAAAATAATTTATGATATTATGGATTTCCCGATGAATTGTATAATGTAGAATATAAGGCAAAGGGTGCTCCTGAATTGGCCCTTTTTACAAAAAATTTAATAAAAATAGATGTAAAAATAGATAACAGTTGGGGCTATGGCCATGGTACCTGGTCTGTACTCTATAAAATGTACCCTAAAGCAGATATACCAGTATACCAACTTAGTGTAGACCGCAAGGCAAATGCATCTGTCCATTTTCAAATAGGACAACAAATTAGTGAATTGCGTGAAAAAGGTGTTTTAATATTTGCCAGTGGAAATGTGGTTCACAACCTATCAAAAATTAACTGGGAAATGAAAGGTGGTTATCCCTGGGCCATAGATTTTGATAATTACATTAAAAACAAAATAACTGAAAGACAATACGATAATGTTGTCAATTATTCTCTAGCTGGACAATCTTCAAAATTAGCATTTTCTACGCCGGATCATTTTTATCCTCTTTTATATGTATTAGGTGCATCGAGAGAAAATGACCAACTTTCAATATTCAATGATTCCTGTGTTATGGGCTCATTATCAATGACAAGCTATTTATTTCAATAATAGTTGCATTATCCATAAAAATACTAAAATCAATTAGAAATATAATATATTATTAAGCATGTAACAGCTGTCCTGTACACATGGAGGATACTGCTGCATGTTTTTTAAATTACTTTACTGTTTTTCTCTCCATATCTTTTACTTTATCTAAAATTATCTTGAAATATTCATTTTCTCTCATTGAATCAAATATGTCCTCTTCTAAAATCTTTCTCATATTTTCATACATATTCAATGTAAAGCTTGATTTATTAGATGAAAGTTCATTGAAACACCATACAGACTCAAAATCTTTGGGGTCATTTATATTGTTGACTTCAATATAATTTATCCATCTTTTGAGCATATCAAGAGCCTTTTCTTTCTCACCCAGTTTCAAATAAATCTGAGCAAAGCCCATATACTCTATATGAAAACCTAATAGAGAATCAGCTTCTGGTGAAAGCAGTTTTTTAACCTGTATGGATAAATTACAGTATTTTTCAATTATATCCAAATCCTTTTTATCTTTTAGATAGGATTTAGCCAAACACATTAAAACAGAACTCATTTCAAATATATTTTTCCAAAGCTGCATCTGAAGCATTTTTCTACCTTTTTTTATATCACCTTTTTTTATATAAATATTGGCAAGCATAAAATCAATATTGTATTCACTTTTATGAATTTTATTTAACACTTCTACTGACCTATCATCTTCATCTTTCGATAAATAAATGCCACTTAATAAGTATAATGCCTGCTCAGTAATCTCACTATTACCACAATTTTTTTCTATATCTTCGAATAATTTAGAAGCATAATTTATCATTTTCTCAGCTTTTTTCTCACTGCCGCTTCTCCATGAATACATGTTGAATAAAAATCCAATTCTCAATTTTAAATAATAACTTGAATTGTATTTTTCTATGTATTTCTTTGCTGTGTCTATTCCCTTTTCGATATTTTCTCCCGCAAACATAGCTTCACATTCTCTAAATATTTCCATAACCTCTTTTTCCGATAATTCAATTTTATAATTTAAAAGTTCATCTATAGAAATATTAAAAAATGACGCAAGTACAGGAAGAAGTGTTATATCCGGATATGAATTGCCAACCTCCCATTTTGATACAGCAGCAGTTGACACACCTATAAATTTCCCCAGCTGTTCTTGAGTTATTTCTCTTTTTTTTCTAAGTTTTAATATAACCTCACCTATCTGTAATTTATCCATAACTTATTCACTCCATAATTTATTATAAGACCTTACAAGATAAGTATATATGATTACAGCATATATACCAATGGACACATAGTTGAATATTTCAGGTGAATTTAACTAACGGTTAAGTATGGTATTTTACCACCCAATACCACTTTTCATTTCCATTTGTTTCTTGAACATTTTGGAAAATATTTTATCCTTTATAGTATCTGGGGTATTTACATATACCAATTCATAATAATTGTTTACGCCGGATTTGAATAATTTTGATAATACCCCTGAAACCACTAAATTATAATTGTCACTAAAATAAATCTTTATATTGAAAATCTGTTCTTTCAAGGCTTTATCCAATTCATTTTCACAGTAAAACATTAAAGAGCTTCCCCCAATTTTGCATATAGTAATTTTACACAGTATAAATTTTTCAAGATTCAAATCACCCTGTAAGTTCCACAATAAATTAAAGGAATCATTAAATTTAATATTTTTGATACCAGATATATAAATCATATTTTCTCTATAATAATCTAAAACAACTTCATACTGGTAAATATTATTTATATTTCTGCATATATACTTTGTATTTCTGTAATATCTATATCAGTTGTAAAATTAAATGTATCAGCTCTAAATACATATCCAAAACTTGTCTTTCCTATGATTCCTTCTATAGAAAGTGAATTTTTAAAAGTTTTCACTGTAAGGGTACCCAACTCTACAAAGTTGATTGATTTAGAACAATCCTTATTTTTATATTCTATTATTACTTTTATTGCAGCATCTACAATTTCACTATTAAATTGACTTCCAATAGAATGTACCAACTCTGCAATTAAAAAATTTAAATTTTTAGAATCCTTGTAACTTCTATGAGAAGTTATTGCATCTATAGTATCTGCAATAGAAATTATTTTACTTTCAATAGGAATTTCATCACCCTTTAATTTATATGGATATCCACTTCCATCTACTCTTTCATGATGATATTTAACATAAATGGCTGCCTCTTTCCATATATCTTTCAATATATTATATCCATAAATACTGTGTTTTTTTAATATATTATACTCATCTTCCGTAAGCTCAGTAGTCTTATTTAAAATAGATCTATCTATGTATAATTTACCTATATCATGAAATAATCCTCCAAAATAAATCTTTTGTATTTTAGAATCACATAGCCCAAGTTGTATGGCTATTTGTTTTGACATATTAGCTACATTGAAAGGGTGAAAGACCATAAGAGGTTCTTTATTTCTGATTATTTCTACCATAACATTAAGTAGATTAAATATAACTTCTATTTTTTGATTGGATAGATAGAGTATTTTATATAGATTTCTTAGGGAATACACAAGTTTATCAATATTAGTTCTATCTATCTGCATTGATTTATTGACATTGTTATTATCTAATATACATAAATATGTACAAATTATAATTTTATCTTTGTCTGTTATTATAGGAATAAAAATTTCTTCTTTTATTTTTTCAAATAAAGTATCATTATTTTGAAATTCACCTTTTTTAGAAAAAATTATTTGTCCTTTATCAAAAAGTAACTTTAGCTTCTTCAAATATGATTCATTCAACCTCTTTTTCCATACTTTAAATGAACAATAAGAACAATTATTGTTTTTATTATTTAATATTTTATTAGACATTGCCAATTTTGAATCTATATCCAAAGTAATTATAGAAATTATATCACAATTGCATAATTTATATATATTCATTAGTAACTTATCAATATCTTTATTAATAATGGTATCATTAAATATGGATTCATTAAATTGAATCATCTTTTTACCTCCTAGTATAATAATGAAACAATTTATTAAAATTGTTCCATTGGTATGTTAAATTTGCTAATTTTTATATAAAACTTAGAAGAACTTATTTAGGTGCATGGCAATGATTATCATCCCCCACTTTCTTTCAAAAAGTTAGGGGGATCAGCTAGTTATCATCTTCAGATAAAATAAAATAATATAATAAATTTAGTTTTTATTAAATGCAAAAAATTATTCATTTTAGGGTATATAATTTAGGATCTATTATATATTCTCGAAAAAATATATTGTTTCTTATCCAGTGTTTCTTTCTTATATACTACGAACGTAGTCTTATCTTCATATTGCATTTATAGATTATTTATCAATTACAATTCTTTGATTTTTGTCCATGAGTCTAAATCTCCTTTTTATACTGAATAAAAATTTTTAATTTACCTTTAAAGTTAGTAACATATATTACATACTCTTAGACCTGCTGGGTTTATACTATAAATAATAAATCAAAATTACAGCAGGAGGAAAACAATGAATACTTTAATTAAAAATATACCATTTTCAAAAATACTTACTTTAAAAGAACTAATATCCTATCAAGAAGGTCAAGTTGTAAGCAGAACTATTGCACAGACACCTTCTGTGAATATTTCCCTATTCTCACTGGATAAAGGTGAAGGAATAAGCACTCACGTAACTTCTGGAGATGCTATGGTTCAAATATTAGATGGAGTAGCAGAAATTACAATAGATAATAATACTTTTACTGTCAAAGCAGGTGAAGCCATAATAATGCCTTCTAATATTCCTCATGCACTTGAAGCTGGAGAAAGATTCAAAATGCTTTTAACAATTATCAGATAATTCTAAGATTCAGGGAGGAGAAAAACATTCCTTATTCAAGCTCCACCTGAATCTCGCTATCATATAATATGAGATGAAATTAATGCATCAGAATCAAAGTAATAATTTACCTCATTTACAAAAATTATCTATTTTTTATGGTATAATTATATTATTCCATTAATTTTTAACAGAGGAGATGATAATTTAATGTTTAAGAAATCATTGATGTGTATTTTTCTCTCAATCCTTTTAGCATTTTCAAGTAGCAATATAATAGAGATAACAGCACATGCTGAGTCAGCATCCATTTCAAATGAATTTACCATAAACGTAGACGGCACCAATATTCCATCAAAATATGTACAACCCTATCAAAATTTAAATTCAGTAGTTATGCTTTCCCTTAATGTATTATGTCAAAAACTAGATACAGATGCAAAGCTTGAAGTAAAAAATGACAGTGCTCTAATGAATACCTCCAATTATAAGGTAAAAATCGAAAACAATAACAAAAAAATATCTGCAAATGGGAAAAATATTACTTTAACCACAGCACCTGTTATTAAAACGAATATTGTTTTTGTACCTCTTGAATTTTTCAGTGAAGTATTTGGTAAGACAATAAATTGGGACAACAGTACAAAATCCATTGAAATATATACTTCTTCAAAAAATATAGAATATTCTTTTAAAAATGTGTTAAATCTGAAGAATTATTTAACCATTTCACAAAAATTGGATAATTATTTAAGTGCACTGGAAACTACAGATAACTTTCACGGCAGTGTACTTGTGGCACAAAATGGAAGTATAATTCTTAATAAGGGATATGGGAAATCTGACTTTGAACAAAATATTAAAAACACTCAAGACACCATATTTCCCATAGGCTCCATGACCAAACAATTTACAGCCATGGCAATAATGCAGCTGGTTGAAAAAGGCCTTATAAATATAGATGATGTTATATCCAAATACATACCAGATTTTCCAAATGGTAATATTATAACAATACAAGAGCTTCTGACCCACAGTTCAGGAATTGTAAACTGTACAAATCTACCCGAGTTCTGGTCCATGAGTATTGATTCCTTTAATGATATAAATAATGTAATAAATTTATTTAAAAATAAGCCTCTGGAATTTCAGCCTGGAAGTAAATTTAGCTACAGCAATTCAGGGTATATATTACTTGGGTATATAGTGGAAAAAGTAAGTGGAATAAATTATATAGATTATCTTGAAAAAAATATATTTCACCCTCTTAACATGAAAAATACAAGGGTAGGTTATAATGGAATGAAAAAGATGTATACCTCTACGGGATATAGTGGTTACCTGGATGTCTTTCCTGTAAGCGACATGATGACAATTAACGGTACCTATGGTGCAGGCAACCTATGCTCCACTACAGGAGATTTGTATAAATGGGATAGAGCCCTTTATACAGATAAGCTGATAAAACAATCCACTTTAAAAGATATTTTTTCAAATCACATACAGATAACATCATCTGGAATATACTATGGCTATGGTTGGATGTTATCAAAAGAAAATTACGGAAAAAAAATATATCACGGCGGGAATACACTTGGCTTTACAAGCAATATAGCAAGATATCCAAATAGAAATTTAACTATAATTATCCTCACTAATGTGGGATATTACAATATAAATTCTCTTAATGATACTCTGGCAGATATATCCCTTGGAAAAAACTACGAGATGCCCAAGAAAAAATCCGTAATAAAAGTTGATGATGCCCTCCTTGACAAATATATAGGAAATTATAAAATTGAGGACAATCTTGGAAGCATATCCATAACACATGATAATGGACACCTATATTGTGAACAAAACAATAGCGGACAAAAATATGAACTCTTTGCCCAATCACAAAATAAATTTTTTCTGAGAGTATCTGATGTTCAAATAAATTTTAATATAAATGACAAAAATCAGGTTACAGGAATCTTCTTATATGAGTCAGGTCAAAAAATAAATGCAGAGAAAATCAATAGACAGTTTTGATTTTTCAAAACTGTCTATTTTAATAACTCCTTAAATACTATATTCGAATTATTTCATAGCATTTCTAGCCCAATCTGAATCCTTGTATATAGCTCTTCCCACTCCTATTAAATCAGCTTCTCCCCTACTTAAAATCTCATCTGCTGTCTTTGCATGGATAATTCCACCTGTTACAATTACAGGTATTGATACAACTTCTTTAATTGCCTTTGAAAGAGGTGTAAAATACCCTTCTTCATTTACCCCGGGAATAGTATATCTGCAAAGCCCTCCTGAAATATCCAAAACATCCACTCCAGTTTTTTCAAGCTGCTGTGCAGCTAACTTGCTGTCTTCTATAGTTAAACCTCCATCCATATAATCAGATGCACCCAGTCTCATAAATATTGGGAAAGATTCACCTACAGCTTCACGTACATTCTTTACAATATCCCTATGAATCTTAATTCTTCCTGTTATATCTCCTCCATATTCATCTTGTCTTTTATTAGTAATAGGAGATAAAAACTGATTTAAAAGATAGCCATGGGCAGAGTGGATCTCCACACCATCAAAACCAGCATTTTTTACCCTTAGTGCTGCCTCTTTAAATTCATTTACAATTGTTTTAATTTCATTTTTTTGAAGTTCTTTTGGAGGCATTCCGGTTCCAAAGGGATTAGGAACAGCTGAAGGCCCCACAATTTCCATACCTGTGACTTCCACATTTGCTGCACTTCCAGCATGATTTATCTGCATTATTGTTTTACATCCATTTTTATGAATAATTTCTGCTAGTTTTTTTAGATCCTCCACCATGCTTTCCTGTGCAATGGACACCTGATTGTTACTAGCTTTCCCCTGCTGTGATACAAAACTGTGTTCAATGATAATAAGAGAAATATATCCCCCTCTTGATTTTTCATCATAATAATCCAAAATATCTTTGCTTATCCTTCCGTCTATCCCAGATTTTGCTGTTGCCATAGGGGGCATAATCAATCTATTTTTTAGTAATAATTTACCTGTATCTAACGGTTTATTTAAATAATTCATAATATTTCCTCCTTTAATCACAGATATGCATTAAATATAACCACTATATTTCCACTTGTCAATGAAGTAATTTTAGGTTCAAATGGAGTTCATTGTAACTCCGAAATCTATATTCACTTAATCATTCCATTAACTCTCCTGGTATGTGGCAATAGCCACCGGGGTTCTTCTCCAGATATTTTTGATGATATTCCTCTGCATCATAAAAATTTTTAAGTGGTAAAATTTCCGTCACAATTTTTTTATTATAGTTCTTCTGCTGCTTTTCTCTAGATTTTTCTATTATCTCTACGTCTTCTTCATCTATGTAATAAATTCCCGTTCTGTATTGATTTCCCATATCATTTCCCTGTCTATTCACAATGGTTGGATCTATTATTCTCCAGTAAAGCTCCAATAATTCTTCAAGAGTTATAACTCCAGCATTATATTCTAAAAGACAAGCTTCTGCAAAGCCTGTATCTTCATTACATACTTCTTCATAGCTAGGATTTTCCCCATTTCCATTTGCATATCCTACCTTTGTACTTAAAATGCCCTTTTTATTGTCAAAATAAGCTTGAATTCCCCAAAAACATCCTCCTGCAAGTACAATTTTTTTCATAGATAAAATCTCCTTTCTCCGTACAATACTTAATCAGACTGAAATAGTTATCTACTAACCATTTCTATACTCAATAATTTTATTTATAATATTTCTTACATCATTTATATTATACCTAAATAATTATGTATATAATTTCAAAATTTTGGACATACTATAAATATCATTATCCTTTCGAATTATTTTGAGCTGACCTTGGGTCAGCTTTTTTCTATCAAGTGATTCTCTGGTTCAGGTAGAGTTTATTCACGAATTTAAATATTCCTCAAATTCAAGACACAAAAATATGTGTACTTGATTATTTGTTTTTTACTTAGTATAATACTTTTATTAATAAAAGTAAAATTTTACATAAGGGCAGAGCAATTTCCTATTGACTTTAAAAAAGCCTTTGATGTAGGCGTTAGACTGACAAGTATTTAAACAAACTATTAATATTAAACCCTTATAATTTATTAAAGCTCACTCCACATTATTAAAAATATGTTATGAAAGGATGAGATGTATGAAATTTACTGACCTTGCAAAAAGCAGATATTCCCTTCGCAAATTTAGCGAAAAACCGGTGGAAAAAGAAAAACTTGACTTTGTGCTGAAGGCCAGCCTGCTTGCTCCTACTGCTTGTAACAATCAACCACAGCGTATTCTTGTGATGGAAAATGAAGAAGCCTTGGAGAAAATAAGAAAATGCACGCCCTATCATTTTAATGCGCCGGTAGTATTACTCATCTGCTATGACAATTCAGAAAGCTGGAAACGCAGTTTTGACAGTAAAGATAGTGGAGATATAGACGCCAGTATTGTAACTACACACTTAATACTGCAAGCTTCGGAACTTGGACTGGGTACTACCTGGGTAGGACATTTTGACCCCGCTATTATCAAAAAAGAATTTTCTTTGCCAGATCATATTGTGCCAGTTGCCTTGCTGCCTTTAGGATACCCTGCAGCAGATGCCTCACCAAATCCACTGCATTATAAAAGAGAGTCATTGGAGAAAATAGTATTCTATAATAACTTTTAGTTTAAATGAAATAAAAGCAGAAGTCACTCTAAATCCTTCAAAGTGTATCTCTGCTTTTATTCAATTCTATATTCTATATATAGCTAAATTCAAATATGGAATATACACATCTTAAATTCATTTTTATTATTTTATTGTATTATTTTACATTTTTAACCGATTCTTCAGCACATTTCTCACAAAATCCATAACATTTAACTCGAATATCTTCTATTTTAAAGTTATACTTGTTGTAAATTTTTACTTTTGGGTTGCCTATAAGCAAATTTTCTTGAATTCCAATAATCTTTCCACAACGCATACAAATCAGATGAGGATGTATAAAGTTTTTTTCATCTGTATTAAGTTCATATTTGTTAATCTCATCCTTTTTATCAAAGTCCGTAACAATCCCTATCTCAGCCATAATTTTTAAAGTTCGATAGACAGTAGAGATTCCTAATGTACTGTCTTTTTTCCTAGCTATCTCCCATATCTCCTTTATGCTTAGGTGTTCCCCCATACTTTCCAGCATCACATTCAATATAATTTGACGCTGCTCAGTGAATCTATATCCTTTTTCTTTAAGCAACATCTCAAAATCTTCCATAATATTCAATCCTATATTTATAATTTTTAACTATTGGTTTACTCATACTCAGAATAATATTTATGATGATATCCACGCCTATGATGCATACCATTTTCTTTCCAGAAATCATGACAATGCCCACCATGATGACCGAACCCATGATGGCCATGGTACATTTCTTCTCCATAAGAATTCTCAATCATTTCTAAACTTGCACACAATTTTTGAGTAAGAATAAGTAATTGTTCTTGTTCATCCTCTGTTAAACCTGTAAACAAAGATTCTGCAAGTGTATCTTTACTTTCAGTAATTTTCTCAGATGCTTTTTTACCTTCTTCAGTTAAATAAATGTGCATTACCCGCTGGTCTTTGTTATCCCGTTTCTTCACAATCAAGCCATTCTGCTCTAACTTGGTCAACATTTCAGTCATGGAAGATGGACGTATATCCATCTGTTCTGCCAATTCTCTCTGACTGGCACCATCATTTTGGGAAATTAACAATAACAAGTTCGCCTGTCCGTGATAAAGCCTCCCCTTTCTATGACCTTCTTTATGGGATACACGATGCATCTGCCTGTTCAAGCGATGTAAAGCACGATACAAATCATTTAAATTTATTTTTGACATAATTTCTTCCTCCTAAATATGTTAAAATTAATTTAGGTACCTAACTTAATTTCAGTATACCAACTCTTTTATTAAATGTCAACACAAATATTTAGGTCCCTAATGGATTATTATACTACTTTTATTGAGTAAATGGATGAAAAATTGAACCTGTTTTCACATTAACATATCCCTTTTTTCTTAGAATCTCAATGTTAGGGGTAATACCAGCAGCTTTGTAACCAGGGGCAAAGTATATTATATAATTTAAAGCTCCTACAATACCACTTACAAGATTTAAGAAGTGCAGCCTACATAATATCAAGTTGCATATTTTCTTCCATAATGCAAAGAATAATTATACATTATAATTTTTATTGGAGTGATTTTAATTGTGAAGAAATTTTTTAACTCTAGCAATATTTCAACTTCAGCCTGTATTTACACGCAAAAATTACCTAATAGTGAAGAATCTTTACCTCTAAGCAAATCTATTGCAGACAACTTAAATATTTTACACAGCTTATTTTCCAATTGCACTGATATAGTTTGTCGTGAATTTGTTATAGATGCAATTAAACGTTCCTCTGCACTTGTTTTCATAAATGGCCTAGCAGATGTTAAATTAATTAATGAAAATATACTTACATCAATTATGAATATTAAAGAAATACCATCAGAGGATCTAGCATTAAATCATATTATAGAAATAACCAAGAAACATTTTTTTAAGATTGCTAACACAAGTGAAATATCAACTATTGGAGAAGTAGTATATGCCTTATTAAATGGAAATACTATATTTTTATTAGATGGAGATATTAAAGCTTTAAAGATGACAACACCAGGTTGGAAAGAAAAAAATGTATCAGAAACAAACGTTGAAAAGGTACTTAGAGGATCAAACGAAGGATTCACGGAAAATATTTGCACAAACATCTCTCAGCTTAGAAGAAGAATTAAATCCTATCAATTAAAAATTGAAGAATTCATAGTAGGTAGACAGACTCAAACAAAAATAAATATTACTTATTTGCAGGGAATAGTAGACGACAGTATTGTTAAAGAAGTAAGAAAAAGAATTCAAAAAATAGACGTAGACTCCATTTTAGAAAGTGGATATATAGAAGAATTAATAGAAGATACCTCATATACATTATTTCCACAAATTCAACATAGTGAAAGACCAGATAGGGTAGCAGCTGGCATTTTAGAAGGTAGAGTAGCCATTTTAATAGATGATACACCTTGTGCTTTGATACTTCCTGCCACCATGATTCAATTTTTGCAGGCTAGTGAAGATTATTATGAAAGATATCCAACTGCCTTATTTATCCGATTAATACGACTGATTTTTTTTGGAATTTCACTTTTACTGCCTGGATGCTTTGTGGCAATTATTTCATATCATAAAGAAATGATTCCCACTCCACTACTTATTGGTATTCTTGGAGCTGCACGTGGAGTTCCTTTTCCCATTCTTATTGAAGCACTAATAATGGAAATCACCTTTGAAGCATTTAGAGAAGCAGGAATTCGTCTTCCCGCGCCCTCTAATCAAACTGTAGGTATGGTTGGTGCAATTGTTATTGGCGAGGCAGCTGTCAGAGCCGGTATTGTCTCACCTATTACAGTTATTATTATAGCTATTACAGCAATAGCTTCTTTTAGTATACCATCTTATGATATGGGTTATGCTATTCGTATTTTACGTTTTTGCATGATTTTTCTAGGAGGGTTTTTAGGTTTATATGGGATTATGCTTGGTGTTATTCTAATTTTGATTCATCTGTCATCACTAAGATCCTTTGGTGTAAATTATCTTTCTCCTATTTCACCTCTAAATTTAAAAGAATTTAAAGATATTATAATAAGATTTCCATGGTGGCATATGAGTCATAGGCCCCATTATGCCAGTGACTCACAGCGGCAGAAACCTTATTTAAAACCTGAGCCACCTGGTAAAAATAAAGAAGATGAGAAGAGGCAATAGGATATGAAATATACTGTAAAGTATAAATTAATATTGTTTAATATTTTCATTTTTATGTTTTCTATTTTCCTTTACGGCTGCAGCAGCGATAAAATTGAACTAAATGAAGTTTCTGTTGTAATGGGTATGGGTATTGATAAAATCTCCGGTGATAGGCCATTTCTTTTAACATTAGAAATTATTAATCCTAAATCTGGTAAAGGTGACAATAATGCCTCTGGCAAAGAAAATAAATCTATTGTAAAAGTAAGCACAGGGACTTCTATTTTTGATGCAATACAAAACTTCTCAAAAAATAATTCTACAGCTCTGGATTTTTCACATGCTAAAATAATCATTTTTTCAAGAAATTTATGCGAATCAGAAGTTTCTGATATACTGGATTACTTAAACAGAAATCGTCAAATTCGTAGTACTAATTGGATAGTCGTTGCAAATAAAACAGCTCGAGAAATTTTAGAGAGTAGGATACCTGGGGAAGATATTACTTCAAGGGGTGTAACCAATATGATGAATCATTTCAAAAAGGATCCCTCTATTTTGCCTGTCACTCTAAACAGCTTTATTATAGAATCGAAAAAGGAATCAAGAACAAGCTTTGCCCCTGTAATTGAACTTGAAAAGTCAAAAGATAATATTAATGGAAAAGTTATAATTGAAAAAACAGCTGTTTTTAAAAATAGTCGTTTAATTGGAATATTAACAAATGAAGAATCTAAAAATTTATTGTGGTTAATTGATTATTCAAAGGGACATATGGCTGTATCTCTCGTTAAATCAGTAAAAAATAATGAGACCATAACTGCAGATATCTTTAAAAAATCTAATAGAATAACCCCTCATATAACTGAAGATGGAACTAATATAGAAATTCAATGTACAGGAGATGCTTTTATTAGAGAAATACAAAATATTACTGTAACTCCTGAAATATTAAATAAATTGGAACATGATATTGAAACAGTACTGACAAATCAATTAGATGAATTGATAGATAAATCACAGAAACATTTCAATGCAGATTTTGTTGGTTTTTCAACAAAAATATATAATAATCATCCTCAAGAGTGGATTAACATGAAAAAAAATTGGGATAAAACATTTCCAAACATAAATTATACAATTACTTTTAAAATTAAGATAACCAATATAGGTATAATTAAAGATTCTGTTGTATCAAATAACTAAGTGTATTGGCTAGTTATTCATTTAAATATATCGTAGGAGGAAAAGCTAGGTGATAACAATTATAATTACTGCAGCATTGTTAATATGTGTACTGGAAGGAATTCCTCTATTCAAAAAAAAAATGTGGAAAGAATTATTATCCATGGGATTTATATTATTAATATCCCTGCTTCTTGAAATTAGTAAAATTTTAAATATAATAACTCCAATAAACTTTATAGAACAATTATTTAAACCTTTAGGAAAAATTCTTTTTAATAAATTATAAATGTCTGGAGAGGAATAAAATATGCATGAAAAAGAAGTTATTAGTACAAATCAATATATATGGCTACTTTTTTGTATTATTACCTCTTTTACCGGCTTGCAAGTATTAAGATTATTAATTTTTCAGGCAAGAAGGGATGCCTGGTTAGCTGTAATTTTGGCCTGGTTTTTGGATGTTCTCTTAGCTGTAGTCTATGCTTATATGGGCATACGTTTTCCAGGACAGAACATGGTGCAATATAGTATGACTATTCTTGGAAAAAAGTTAGGTAGAATTGTAGGAATATTATTTCCTATTTTCTTTTTATTAGTTTCTGCTATATTACAAAGGGGTCTAAGTATGATTCTTAGTGTAGTATTTTTTCCTAAAACTTCAGAATTGATATTTCTTATTACTTCCTATATTGTGATTGGTTATGCTGTTCTAAAAGGTATAGAAGTAATAGGAAGAGTATGTGAAGTTTTAGGACCGGTATATCTATTTAGTTCTATTGTACTTTTTTTATTTGTTATTCCAGATATAAAAATAGATAGACTTAAACCCCAGTTTGATGTTGGTTTATATCCAACTTTGACAGGTGTTCCCCTTATTTTATCTTTTATAGGAATATGTTTTATAATGGGTATGTATATTCCCCTTTGTAATCATCCTGAGAATGGATTTATTGGGAAATTTACTGCTGTAAGCATGGGTGCATTTATTATTATTATATTTATTATTAGTACAATAGGAATATTTAGTTATCCCCAAGCAAAAAATATGCTTAATGCTAGTCTTGAGCTTACGAGGTTTATTCACATTGGTGAATTTTTTGAACGGGTGGAAGCTATCTGGCTCATGATTTCTATTGGAGCAGCAATTATAGCTTCATCAAATATGATATGGGCCTTTAGTTTAGGAATATCTCAAATTATAGGATTAAGTACATATAAGCCTCTTGTATTCCCAGCTGTATTACTTTCTTTTGTTATCAGTACGACCTCATTTAAAAACATATTAGATTTAGCAACCTTTGATTTTTACTCATATCCTTTTGTGGCTATATTTATTGAAACTGTACTAGAAATGTTTCTCTTTTTCATGGCACTAATTTTAAAGAAAAGAGGTTAAATTAAGATATAGGTTTGTCATCTTTATCTACTATATTTTTTACTTTATTCTTATATTTACTAAATAGATGCTTTTGGAAAAGATAAGAAATTATACAACATAATAAAATTAGAAACATTCCCACAACAATAGAAATAAAATTATTCACACCTATATTTTCTATGTTTATACACTCCCCGTATAATAAGTTTATAGTCAGTTAAATAACTACTATAGTCTTATTTATTTTTTATCAAAATACATTGTGTCATTGTCCGTAAAGCCTTGCAGCCTGACCAAAGTATTATATTCTGCTTTACTCTCATCTCATTTAAATTCTCGCTAACTATAGCACACTCTATGACTTAGATCAAATTTTTGTTAATTTATAAATAAATTTCAATGGATCTATTGTACCATATAAAGTTGATTTACGAATATGATTACTATTATATTCGTAAATTAACTTTATATGGTAATATGCTTTTCAGTACATGACACAGCTGCTAATTTGTCTGTTCTCTGCCGTATTTTATAACATCTACATCTGTAACCATAATTAGCCCCTCGTTCACCATTTCTTCCATAGCCGGTATAGCCTTTTCGATGCACTCTTGTACATCGATGGCTTCCACGATAATTGGCAGGCTTGAACTAAGGTCCAGAATTCTCATTGTTCTTAATCTTTTTCCCTTACCATAACCTTCTATCCCTCGTGTAACAGTCACTCCAGCTATTCCTAATTCTTTGAGCTTAAACACAATTGCATGATAAAGATTATGTTTTTTATACATAGAATCCTCACCAATATAGATTTTTAAAATTTTACATTTCCCCTTGATGTCCATATGTTTATCCACCTTTCCTTTTTCTTATATTATTTTAATAAGATTGCCTAACCAAAAACCTAATATGTAGCCAATAATACCTAAAATCAAAGAACCCAAAATATAAATAAATGCATTTAGCTTCTCGTTCTCCTGAAACAAATTGAAGCCTTCATACATAAATGTTGAAAATGTAGTATATGCACCCAGGAAGCCATCTCCCAATAACAGGTACATATTCTTACTGATATTCAAACTGCTGACCATGCCTAAGAGAATAGCACCTGTTATATTGATTATAAAAGTACCTACAGGGAACGTAGTCGCAGATTTCTGTGAAATAACTTTTCCTAATTGATACCTGGCTAAACTTCCAAATGCGCCGCCTATCCCCACAAAAACAAAATTCATATTCAATCCGACCCGCT